>DATBVZ010000111.1:0-10338 GCA_036515095.1 Cyclobacteriaceae bacterium
TTATACCCTTATTCCTTTATACCCTTATACCCTTATACCTTTATACCTTTATACCCTTATACCCTTATACCCTTATACCCTTATACCTTTATACCCTTATACCCCTATACCCCTATACCCTTATACCTTTACACCCTTACACCCACCCCTGCAAAAGCAAAAAGCCTCCCGCAAAGGGGAAGCTTTTTGCTCAGCGGGATATCAGGAATCAGTTATCCTGTCCCAGTTCTTTATATCGTTTCTCAATTCGTTGTACCTGTGCAGTCATGCCGAGGTCACCGTAGATGGAAGACAGCGCATCAAGAACTTCCTGTTCGGAGGGATTTATCTTTTCGGCTTTTTCCCAATACGGCAAGGCTATCTGCAACTGTTCCACCAGCACCTTATCAAGTTCGAGTTTCTTCTTGCGGTCGGCGGGGGAGATACCAAGATTGGCCATTTCCTTCTTGATCTTCTCGGCGGGCTTGTACTTTTCCTTGGCGATCAGCAATTGGGCGTCAAAATAGTTCGGATCTACCCGAAGCGCTTCCTCGTAGCTCTTGACAGCGGCTTCGGAATTGCCGAGGCTTGAGTTGACATAGCCGAGATAGAAGTGCAGGACCTTGTTGTCGGGCTCCTTTTTGACGGCCTCCTCAAGGCCTGATTTTGCTTCATCGATTTTACCCATATCAATCAGGGTTCCGATCTCTACTTTACCAAAGTCGGGATGATTAGGGAATTTCTGCTTGGCCTCACGCACTAATTCGAGCGCTTTTTCCTTGTTATCCAGCGGGCCGTTGAGCATGTTCAGCATCATTGAATACGCATCCGGCGATGTACCACCCTTTTCAATATAAGCTTTGAATTTTTCCAATGACAGGTCATATTTTTCCAGGCTATTGGCAACAATACCGGAATAGAAATAGGCCGTCGTATCGTCGGGCAGGATCCTTGAAGTCTTTTCGAAATTCTCAAGCGCCCCTTCCAGATTATCCTCCTGGTACAGGTTTGCTCCTTTGTTCAGGTAAGTACTGGCCCAGATGTCTATCTGCTGGGTTTTCAAAATGGGGAATCCATTATCTCCGGTTATGTTGTACTCGGTCTTACCATCGGAGAGTTCTTCCGCTTTGGCAAAAGAAGCAAGCGCTACATCGAGGGCGTCAGAAGCCAGGCTGTGGTATGCCTCATTGCTGGAAGTGTCAATGGCAGCGTAGATCAAGCCGCGGTAATACCAGGTATCGCCATTATCCATGGTCTTCTCATAGGTAGTAGCGGCGTCAATGATCTCTTTGGCTTCATCCAGCTTTCCGGACTTGAAAGCATTCAGCGCCTTATTAATGTTTGGTTTGGGTGTTTTCTGCCCAAACAAAACCGCAGGTATAAGTACCAAAATCAGCAATACACGTTTCATAGGTTTATTATAATGGGTTTAAATTTAGTTATTTGTCTGCTTCAGGGTTTTCGTCCTGAGCATTTTCATCTGCCAGGGTGTCCGTCTCCTTACCGTTATCTTCATCGATCTTCTGAATTTTTTCTACCGAAGAGATAACATCATCGTCAGACAATTTTATCAGTCTTACTCCCTGTGTTGCACGCCCCATCACCCGCAACTCGCTTACTTTGATCCGAATGGTGAGCCCGGAGCGGTTAATGATCATCAGCTCATCCTCGTCAACAACCTCCTTGATCGCAACAAGCTTGCCAGTTTTTGGAGTGATATTGAGGGTCTTTACACCCTTTCCACCCCTGCGCGTGATCCGGTAATCGTCCATGTCGGAACGCTTGCCAAAACCACTTTCCGAAACCACCAGCAAGTTAGCGTCTTCCCTCATAATACACACCATACCTATTACTTTGTCATCGGGGGAATCAAGCGTTACCCCCCGCACACCTGCGGCAGTACGCCCCATCGGCCTGACCTCGGATTCGTGAAAATGGACCGCCTTACCTTCACTTTTCGCTATAACTATGTGATTTGTACCATTTGTTAATGAGGCATTTATGAGCCTATCGCCGGGGTGAATAGTAATGGCTGTTATGCCGCCCAGCCGGGGCCTTGAGTACGCCTCAAGAGGAGTCTTTTTGATGATCCCCTGGCTTGTACACAATACAACAAAATTATTGTTTATATAGATCTCATCTTCAAGGTCGGTAACATTGATGACTGCCCTCACCCTGTCGCCGGGCTCAATGTTGATCAGATTCTGAATTGCGCGTCCTTTCGAGGTCTTGGAGCCCTCGGGTATTTCATAGACCTTTTTCCAGTACACCTTGCCCAGGTCAGTAAATATGAGGAGGTAATTATGGGCCTGCGCTATAAACAGATGCTCCGTAAAATCATCCTGCTTGGTGGCAACACCCCGCGAGCCAACTCCACCCCTGCCCTGGGTCCGGTAATCACCCAGCAGCGTTCTCTTTACGTACCCCTGATTGGAAATGGTGATCACCATGTCCTCGTTCGGGATCATATCTTCCGGAGTGATTTCGTCATCCCGTTGGACAACCTCCGTCCTCCGGTCGTCACCGTACCTGTCTTTCAACTCTTTCAGTTCATCCTTAATGATCTGCATCCGAACCGGCTCGTTGGCAAGGATCTCGTTCAGCTTTCCGATCAGTTCCTGGACTTCCTTGTATTCCGTTTGGATCTTGTCGCGTTCAAGGCCCGTCAGTCGTTGCAAGCGCATATCCAGGATGGCCTTTGCCTGCACTTCCGAAAGGCCAAAACGACTTATGAGTCCGGTCTTTGCTGCATCCGGATCCTGTGAACTACGGATAAGGGCTATGACCTCATCGAGATTATCCAATGCGATCAGGTAGCCCTCCAGGATGTGTGCCCGCCGTTCGGCCTCAACAAGCTCAAATTTGGTGCGGCGTACCACCACCTCGTGTCTATGATCGACATAATATTTGATCAGGTCCTTGAGATTCAGAGTAAGCGGCCTTCCCTTTACCAGGGTCACGTTATTTACGCTGAATGAAGACTGCAGGGCAGTGTATTTATACAGGTTGTTCAATACCACATTACCTATGGCGTCCTTCTTCAGATCATAGACGATGCGAAAACCATCGCGATCGGATTCGTCGCGGATATCTGAAATTCCTTCAATCTTCTTTTCGTTAACCAAGGCGGCTGTTTTTTCGATCATTAACGCCTTGTTAACCAGGTAAGGGATCTCGGTGACGATGATCTGTTCCCTGCCGCTGGCATTGGTGATGATCTCTGCTTTTGCGCGAACCACGATGCGTCCCCTGCCGGTAAGATAGGCTTCACGAACGCCCTGTACTCCAAAAATTATAGCCCCCGTAGGGAAATCCGGCGCCGTGACGTGATTCATCAGTTCCGCGATGGTGATGTCGTTATTGTCAATGTAGGCGACAATACCATCCACAACCTCGCGAAGGTTGTGCGGCGCCATATTAGTAGCCATTCCAACCGCAATTCCGGAGGAGCCATTTACCAAAAGGTTGGGAAGTTTTCCCGGAAGCACCGTAGGTTCCTTGAGGGAGTCGTCAAAGTTCGGTTGAAAGTCGACGGTATCCTTATTGATGTCCGACAGCAACTCTTCGGCTATCCTTCTCAGCCGGGCTTCGGTATACCGCATTGCCGCCGGTGAGTCGCCGTCTATCGAACCAAAGTTTCCCTGCCCGTCAACAAGGGTATATCGCAATGACCAATCCTGGGCCATGCGCACCATCGTATCATAGACAGAGGCATCTCCGTGCGGGTGGTACTTGCCCAGCACTTCCCCTACTATCCGCGCGGATTTCTTGTAGGGCTTATTGTAATTGACCCCGAGCTCCAGCATGCCGAACAGCACGCGGCGGTGGACGGGTTTGAGGCCATCCCGGACGTCGGGAAGGGCACGCGAAATGATCACCGACATCGAATAATCGATGTAGGCCCCCCTCATTTCATCTTCAATATTGATTGGAATTATACTTTGCCGGCCTGAGGTCGGGCCACCGGGATTTTCAGCCATTTAGTGCGTGATTAGAACAATTTTATGGGCTTTTTGAAAGCCCCGCAAGATACCAAAAGTAAGGCGAAAAAAAGAGGACGGATGGCACAAAAGAGGCAAATAAATCAAAGGAAAAAGTCCCCGTAGAGGGCGCCTTAATCAGGACCAGAGCGCACCCCGAAAGGCGCTTAATACGGGTTCAGTTTCTTCTTGTTTTTACCTTTGTATTTCAGCAAAGTGGGGTAGTTTTCCCCGTAATGTGGATTCTGTTTTTTATAGAACGGATGAACGCGGCTCCGGTATTCACGGTTGCCATGGACGTGGTTGATTTGGGCATGACATTGCCTGAAGGGACATCGTCTCAGTTCCGGCAGGCGATACGATACGCCCACGTTTATGTAGAACGCATTGAACTTGTGCGTGATGCTGGTTGACTCCGGAATGTTGAGCTTGTAACTCTTGAGTTCAAAGGAAGGACGTACGAAGATCCGGAAGTACTCGGACATTTCACGTTCAACCCGCGCACCGAAATTCATATAAAGTCCTTTCTTAATAATGCTCTTGTCAAAACTGCTGCCCAGGTTGTAACCTCCAAAGTTGGCATCCACCACCAGCACATAATTTTGATAGCGGTACACCGAGCCTCCCAGCATCAGGAAGTACTTCTGCAGAAAGATCGACGGGTCCTGCGGCGCAAAACTGTTGATGCTCTCTCCGTAATTCGTTGGCTTGAAGTCACCGATGCTCATGTACTCCACCGAATACCCGCCGCCAATACGATACCGTTCAAACTCAAAGTGAAAGGAAAGCTTAAGCGGTATACTGATTGCACGACTCCTGAAGCCCAGGGAAGTGGTATCTGAATTCACAAGAAATGTCTGCGGCGTCACGGAATTGGCTGAAGTCGTTGCCCGGTTGAACCAGTTGGAATACCCTGCCGCAACCTGGTTGCCGCTGAAAATCTTAGGCAAGGTGTCTGGGTTCTGCAAAATTCCATAGCCGTCAAGCTCGTGGTTAAAATTGGTCTGGCCGTACCCGGTGCTGAGCGAGAACGTGACCTTTGAAAGTAAGGTCCGCAGCAACGAAGGGCCAGAGCGCTTAATGTAGAAGTACTCCAACGGAATGGATGCATCCTTCTCACTCTCGTATTGTGCAAAAGCATGCTGATTGCCGGCCAGGCAGCAAAAAAGGAAAACCCATGTGATTCGAAAGCTCAGCAGTAATCCAATTTAATGTTCAAAAATATAGGATGCAGGTCAAAAAATATAAATGACTCAGTATCTGCCAATTAAGGGGATAAAAATAAGGCAAAATCCTGAATCATCCTAGTTCCACGGTATCCTGTCCGCCGAATCCATGGATTCCAACGATGAGAAGGTATGAAATAGTGTCTGGTCACGCTTTGCCTGGTAGGTGAAATGGTGGTTTACCCGCCCTCCCCCGGGCTCCTCCAGGGCAAAATCCACGTTATTTGTGCCCTCCGCGAGGGGCACTCTGGCGTATGCGATGCTGTACGGAAGGGTCTGCCAGTTGCGGGTGTCGGCGTGCTCGGTCATGGCGTTGATCATTCCGATAAGGGCACCGAGTGTCTCGTCTTCTTTCCGGACGCTGTGTTCAGTAGCCTTCTTTAAAGCTGCACGGAGAAGTCCCTTGCTGAACTCCAGCATCATCCGTTCGCGAAGACTGTGTATGGCAATGCGGTTGAGGTCTTCGACGATCTCAAGCGGATAGATTTGTTCTTCGGTCCTGAGGGTCGCACCCTGGTAATGGACGGGCCGTTCCCTGTACCGGGGAAAGGCCACGCGATAAATATCGAGTGAAGCCAGCCGCGATCGATCGTCGTCATTATCGACCGTAAAATGAAATCCCAATCCCATATTTTTGTTAACAAATTCCACGCGGTTGGCGGGCAAGTTCTGAATCGCAAAGTTAATGCTCCACTCATCCTTCACCGGACTTAACCCATTATGCCAGAAAAAAACCAGTTCAGCTTCAGGTTTTTCCGGAACATAATCATACATGCCGAACGCTTCCCGGTAGTGATCAAATTCGTCACGAAGGCCGGTACGGTACGCCGCGTTGAGCAGGTCCTTTTTCAATTGATGGGGTGCCTGTACGGAAAACAACCGGCTGTAGTCGTCCTCGTAGATCTCAAGGGCATTGCGGTATGCGATAAAGGCATTGTTATAGTCCTTCATCGTCTGATAGATGATTCCCATCAGGGTATGGATGAATGCGTCGCGCTGATACTTTGCTTCTGACGAATATTTGTCGCTCAGTTCCTGCAGCCTGATGTTCAGTCGGCGGCACTCCACGAGCGCCTCCTGGTATTTTTCCATCTTCAGGTAGTTGATGGCTTTGTAGTAGAGCACCATCAGGTGTTCGTGGTCTTCGCCCCTGTAAACGGTGACCATGGGATTGGTCCAGTAGGATGCGACCTCATTGATGTAATTTTTGTGATAATCTTCCCCAAACAGATAGGCCCTCTCAAGGTAGTCGTTGCTTTCGCGGTAGCGGCCCATTACCGAGAGGATCAGTCCGCTGTTGGCGAAGTAGATAAACTTGCTCTTGCTGTTTGCCTGCTGGTCTCTCCGCTGCAGCGCCTCAAGGGCCTGGTTGAGATCCCCACGTTCAAATTCACGGTTGAAATCGGCCTGGCTATGGTAGTAGCTCGCGCACGACGTCCCCATGGCCAACCCGATGATCGATACCATTAACCGGATGCTTCGGTGCATGGATGCAGTTTAGTTTTTTATCAGCTTCTTGATCTCATTCTGGCCGTACCAGATCCGCCGGTTGGTTTCAATGTCAGTAAGGAATAAGGTAGTGACGTAGTTAACTACGCGCGTGTTGTTGTAGTCATCGACTTCCGAGGTCATTTCTCCAAACAGCATAAGATCTGCACCCAGCTCCTTACCGAACTGCTTGATGGTGGCAGGGTCGGCAAAGTCCTGCTGCTCGGCACGCTCGCGTCGCAGCTGATCCCTGAATTCAGAGGATTCCACGAGGTCAGCCGCGCCTGAATTATGGATGACTAATTCAAACTTCTTAATGTAATTGTCGGCATCAATGTGCTCCGACGTCTTATTGAGAATGCTGCCGACTATGATGACCGGCTTCTTCCCCCGCTGTTCGGCGTATGTTTTGAAATTGCCGGAGTTGAACAAATCGTAGATCATCTGGTCGGCAACTTTCCTGGAATCCGTATCGTTCCAGCGCCCGCTTAAGTCTACCGGTGTATCGGGAGCAATCCGGGTGACTGTCCTGGAACATGAAAATGCCGCTGAAAGTAAGAGTAGATAAAGTGACCGGTTAAGCATGGTTTGACGTTTTATTACACCGAAATAACCAAAAATCCTGCCTGAAAATTTCACATTCCGTAAGGGCGCCTAATGGCCCCTCCATGACCGCAAAAAACGCTTTCGGGCGATTGTTCCCTCTATACCGCCTTTAGCTGCCTGATAATGCCTGCGGGATCTTCGGCGCTAAAGACACAATGACCGGCCACCAAAACATCAGCGCCGGCAGCTGTGATCGCCCGGGCATTGGCCAGGGTAACGCCCCCGTCAATTTCAATGAGGGCTTTCGATCCTGTTGCTTTGATGAGTGCCTTTGTCTGCCTGACTTTGTCGTACGTAAATTCAAGGAACGTTTGCCCGCCATAGCCGGGATTTACCGCCATCAGGTTGACGAGATCGACATCAGCAATGCAGTTTTCCAGTTGCGCAACCGGCGTATGGGGATTGACTGCAACTCCGGCTTTCGCACCCAGGGCTTTGATCTGTTGAATGTTCCGGTTTAAGTGTGGACACGCCTCAATATGGACGGTAATGATATCTGCCCCCGCCTGCCTGAAGGCTTCCGCAAACCGTTCGGGCTTCACGATCATGAGGTGAACGTCCATCGGCTTCCTGGCGTGCCTCTTGATCGCCTCGACGACCGGGAGGCCTATGGAAAGATTGGGCACGAACAAGCCGTCCATGATGTCGATATGGATCCAGTCGCCTTCACTTTCATTGATCAGGTTAACCTCACGCTGCAGGTAAGCAAAATCGGAAGCAAGTAACGAGGGAGCAATAATTGGATTCATCAACGTAAAATAAGGGCGCAATTTAGCAAAAAAGCCGGTGGCATTTCGATGTGCCCGGCCTCTGCTGAGATGTTCGGTTTTGCACCTACTCTATCCCGTCGTGCCGAATGATCCGTGTTATCGCTTCATTGCATGCACTTCCGTTCCGGCGAGAAGGAAGCATCCAAGTGCGTAATCTTCAAAGTCTGGCATCGAGCTGACTGTCACCGGCTGGCCGTCGGCAGGCTCTTTGCCGGTGCTCTGAACGTAGCCGAGGAACCCGTTGTTTTGCAATGCCTCCCCGGTCATAGCATTCCAGGCCCTGATGATGATGGGCCGGTATGTTCCTTCTTCCAGCAGTCCATGGTTAACGCCCCACGCCAGGGCATAGGTGAATAATGCGGTGCCCGAGGTCTCCTTGCCGCCAAAGTGCCCGGGGTCGTGGAGGCTCACATTCCAGAAGCCGTCTTCACGTTGCACTTTTGCAAGCGCTTCTGCCATGGCTTTAAAGTCGTTGACATATTGGTCCCTGTGCGGAGCGTTTTCAGGGATGATCTTCAGCACACGCGCAAGTGCGGCTATCACCCAGCCGTTGCCACGCGACCAATAGCAATCTTCTCCGTTTGGCTCTTTGTAAGGCGGATCAAAATCCTTGTCGCGCCACCACAGGTTGTCCCCGGGATTGAAAAGTCCGTTACCTCCCTCCTTGTTGCGCGTGTGCATGTACATGGCGTGCATGCGTTCAAAGTAGCGGTCGTCATCGTAGACGACACCCAGTCGCGCAAACACGGGCATAGCCATTTGGATGGCATCAATCCAGTTCCAGTCGTCGATCTTATCCGTCCGCATCATGCTGTCAATGGAGGCTTTGATCTTTTCTATACGCTCCGGCTTCTTGTCAATCAGGTAGAGGTCGATATACGTCTGACCGGCACATTGGTTGTCGGCATTGCGTGTGTAGGTTTCGCCATCGCGCAGATCCCATTTGTGAAAAGTTGCCCACTCCACGGCATAGTCATAGTACTCCTTGCGCGAATCCACTTCATACAACGCCATCAATCCTTCGTAGTATACCCCACGTGTCCAGATGTTACTCGCCCTGTCGCGGTTGGTAACAATACGTTTGCCCGGATCAGGCCATTTCTTCATGAAATAGCTGTTGGCCAGGGTCATTTCTTTTAGGATTTTTTTGGGAGCCGGTAGCTTTTGTGCCGGTAGCGTCGGGGCGATACAGAATAGACCAAACACGAGGATAATGGTACGCACGATTGAATGCATAAGTTGAAGTTTAACGGTAAACTTTCCGAAGCGTTTGCGGAGCAGAGGATCTTATCTCAGCGCCAGCATCTTCAGGCAAACCGGCGCGGGTACGTTGGGCATATTGCTCACAAACTGAAATTTGCCGGTAATCTGATTCACCCTGAAGGTGACAATGTTATTGGAATCCTGATTGGCTACCCACACAAACTCTCCTTTCAAATCAACGAGAAAATTCCGGGGTATCTTTCCTTTAGTGTCCTGTTGTCCCACCAGCTTGATCATGCCCGTCTTATCGATAGCGTATATCGCCAATGAATTATGCCCCCTGTTGGACATATAAAGAAACTTCCCGCCTGGATGAACGTGGATATCGGCTGCGGTGTTGGCGCCCTTAAATTCGGCGGGCAGCGAAGGAATGCTGTCAGCCCTTATCGCGAGGGATCCGGTGGTTTTGTCGTAATCCAGCACAGCCACGGTCGACGTGAGTTCTTCAGCAGAATACGCGTATTTTCCATTGGGATGAAGCGCAAGGTGGCGGGGACCGCACCCCGGCTTCACGCTGACAAAAGGAACACCCGCATCGGCAATGCTTCCGTCGGCCGCGTTCAGCTTGTAGCTATGAATTTTGTCAGTGCCAAGGTCAGAGACAAATACATACTGGTTGTCAGGGGAGACCACGGCAGAGTGCACATGCGGTTTCTCCTGGCGCTCCGCGTTCACGCTGTTTCCCAAATGCTTTCGCGCCCCGGAACTGGAACCCAGCAGCCCATCGTCGAAGACAGACATGACCACAAAATTGCCTTCCTGGTAGTTTGCGATAAACGCCCACTTTCCGGTTTTGTCGATGCTGATATAACAGGGGCCATTGCCGTACGAGGGGCGTTGGTTCAGAAGTGTGAGCTTGCCCGTAGTACCATCGATGCTGTACGCGCTGACGGATCCCGAATTTTGCATTTCTTCTACCGGCCCGCGGTTAACCGCATACAAGAATTTCCCGGACGGGTGGATCTCCAGGTAAGTGGGACTCTCCAGGGTAGGTACCGTCTGCAGCAAAGTGAGCTTTCCTTTTAT
>DATBVZ010000112.1:0-6376 GCA_036515095.1 Cyclobacteriaceae bacterium
TCATCACCCCTGAAGCCCGGGCGGCATCCGGATTGATCTGAAGCCTGATCTTATTGTTCTCCGAAAAGAAGCGGATCATTCCGCCTGCGCGTATAAAAGCCGGGCTGTCACCCACGGTAAGGACATTGTGATCCTTTAGCATTTCCAGCGAGGAACGAAGCTGACTGATTCCGTCCATACCCATGAACAGGATATGGCATGCAGCAGCATCCTCGGCCTTGTTGAAGCGCCTGATCGTAAGGGGATGGCCATTGATGTCCTCACCGGCAACGACCTCATCCAGAAACGATCCGAAGGGATCTTCCCCCAGAACGCCGATGATCAGTGGCTCCTGCTCTTCTGAAAAAGAAGCCTCCGGCCACTCTACGAACTGAGCAAAATGGAACAGGAAAACCGCCTTGACCTTGTACTCTTCGGTCGTGGCCTGCAGCGCCACGGGTACAGGTCCGCCCAACAAAGCTGAACATGCCAGTAGCAGGCAGACATTGGTCATGGCTGACTTCCTGATTCGACCCATGCTGAAATGCTCCATAGCGTTAGAGACGTAAGGCTACTTTTCCATAAATATTTCGTGGGATCTTATTGGTGCCGTACTCCTGATTGGCAGCGCCGGCTAGATTTTGGCCACACAAGGATAGTTCAAGTTTTCGAGACATCCATGCCAGCCTCATATTAAAATTGAAATAGTCCGGTACCTCCGGTATGTCACCGCTTTGGGATTCCGGCAGGGAATCCACATACCTGGCGATTACATCCACCTGGAAGTTGCCCGGAAGATCAGCCATTGCCTGCAGCAGGATCTGGTGATTCGGATCATACCCTGCATACGAGGGATCAAAAGTGTGCCCCGGCTTATTCCATACCGATTTGTCAAAGTACGTGTACCCACCCCTTCTGATGACCTCATTTGACAGAACCTGGATGGCGGAGGCTACTTCCGTCAGCTTCTCCGGGTATCGCGAAACCGATGTGACTTCAATGTCCAGCAGTTCACCACCACTCAATTTTTTCAATTCGCGGGATGTGGGGAATTTCTCCTGAGCGAACGATTCATAACAGGTTGTCATTACCAGCGCCAGTGTCAGAAGACTCCGGAAAGGACAGGCGATCCGGCAACATTTCATGTTACGGAGTCTTGTTTATCAAAATCCAATACAGACCTAAGTCCGATACAATGTGCGCAAACTTATCAAACTCAACCGGTTTAACGATATAGCTATTTGCACCGAGATCATAGCATACTCTGACATCGGGATCTTCGGCGGACGAAGTAAGGATAACCACGGGAATAGCCCGGGTACGGGGATCCGATTTAATTGCCCGGAGGACTTCCTTCCCGTCTACCTTGGGCATTTTCAGATCCAGAAATACAACACGGGGCACAAAATCCAGGTTGCGGCCCGTATACTTCCCCGTCGCAAAAAGAAAATCGAGAGCCTCCGCCCCATCATGCAGGTGGATCAGCTTGTTTGCAAGATTCTGCTTTTGAAGGGCTCGGATAGTCAATTCAGCGTCATCGCGGTTGTCTTCAACGATAAGGATTTCAATTTCATGATTGTGCATCAGAGTTCGGCTAAAAAAACAAAGCTGCCCATGCTGTTTGCAAGGGCCATACTAATGACTCTATCACCAATGTACTAATTCTTAAGGGATCGGCCAAGGAAGAAGCCACAAAACCCATGCCACCAACACTAAAAAGTCAGCATAGCCACAGTGTTTGTATTTTTGTGTTACACCTACTGTTGCCGTACACACTTACCCGCTGCGGCGGTATCACCGGTTGTTAAGATTACGGTGCGTAAACGCGAATTTGAATGGAGCGGTGACTAGACACCCGCATTGGTTTCCTCGCGGAGGAATTTACGCAACATATACTGAAGGATGCCACCGTTGCGGTAATAGTCAATTTCAATAATACTGTCCAGGCGGCTGACCACGCTGAATTGCTTCGTTCTCCCGTCGGCGTGCGTGGCGACAACGTTCAGCGTTTGTGATGGCTTAATGCTATCATTCAGGGATTTAATGGTGTAAACTTCTGTTCCGTCAAGGCCCAGGCCTTCAGCGCTTTCTCCCTTGAGAAACTGGAGCGGAAGAACGCCCATGCCTACGAGGTTACTCCGGTGAATGCGTTCATAACTTTCGGCAATCACAGCGCGTATCCCCAGTAGATAAGTTCCTTTCGCGGCCCAGTCGCGGGAAGAGCCGCTGCCATACTCCTTACCCGCCAGCACCAGCAGTTGGGTATCCGATTTCCTGTATCGAACTGACGCTTCATAAACAGTCATCTCTTCATTCGCAGGGAGATAGGTAGTGAAGCCACCTTCCCGGGAAGCCAACTTGTTCTTAATGCGAACATTTGCAAATGTGCCGCGAACCATAACTTCGTCATTACCTCTTCTGGAGCCATACGAGTTAAATTCGGACGGTTCAACACCCCGCTCCATCAAATACCGGCCTGCAGGCGACTGCGGGCTGAACGAACCTGCGGGTGAAATATGATCCGTGGTGATCGAATCGCCCAGCATAAGTAGCACCCGCGCATTTTCTACGGGCATGATCGGCTCAGGTTCTATGGAAAGGTTAACAAAAAATGGTGCTTCCTTTACATAGGTTGATTTCGGATCCCACTTGTACGCTTTATCGAGAGGCGCCTCCAATTCCCGCCACTGCTCATTGCCATCAAATATTTCATCGTAATTTTTCCGGAAATATTCCTTCCTCACCACCCGGTCTACCGCTTCCTGCACTTCTTTCTCCGACGGCCAGATATCCCTGAGGAAAACAGGCTTGCCGTCACTGTCATGACCCAGCGGGTCATTGTTCATATCGATGTCCATTCTGCCTGCAATAGCGTGAGCGACAACCAGCAACGGCGACATCAGAAAGTTCATTCTCACCTGCGGATGGATGCGGGCCTCAAAATTACGGTTGCCCGATAAGGTCGCCGCCACGATCAGGTCATTGTTCACCACCGCTTCAGCAATCGGTCCGGGCAGTGGTCCCGAATTTCCGATACACGACGTGCACCCAAACCCCACCACATTAAATCTCATTTTTTCCAGACTGGCGAGCAGTCCCGCTTCATTGAGATAGTCGGTGACAACCTTCGAGCCCGGGGCAAGGCTGGTTTTCACCCACGGCTTTACATTCAACCCTTTGGCCAGCGCTTTTTGAGCCAGCAAGCCAGCGCCGATCATCACATCGGGATTGGATGTATTCGTACAGCTGGTGATGGCGGCAATCACTACGTCACCATCGCTAAGGTCGAATGTCTCGCCATTGAAGTCCACGCTTACTGTTCGCATGTGAGTATGCGCGGCCTGTGCCACTTCCACGGGTTCGACGTTACCGCCCTCATTTGCCCAGCGGTTAAGGGGCCTGTCAATTGGCTGAACATACTTCCGGAAATATTTCTTTTCCAGGATGCCCTTGATCCTGTCCTTCGACTCGCTTAATACGATCTTATCCTGCGGACGACTCGGGCCCGAAATGGCGGGCTCAACCGAAGCCAGATCAAGTTCCACGACCTGGCTGTACGTGATGGCACCCTCATTTTCGCGCCATAGCATATTTTCCCTGGCGTAGCCTTCCGTGAGTTCGATCACTTGAGGCGGGCGGGCGGTTTTGCCCAGATACTGAATGGTCTTGTCATCAATGGGGAAATAGGTGATCGTGCACCCGAATTCCGGCGACATGTTACCTATCGTTGCGCGGTCAGGAACTGACATGGAGGCCAGCCCGTCTCCGAATACTTCCACAAATTTTCCCACGACATTGGTGCGACGAAGAAGTTCTGTAATCATCAGCACCAGGTCTGTAGCTGTGCTTCCAACGGGCAGCTTTCCGGTGAGCTTTAGTCCGATCACTTCGGGCATGGTGAAGAACTGCGGCTGTCCTAAAATGGCAGCTTCAGCCTCTATCCCTCCGACACCATAAGCCAGAATACCCAAACCGTTTACCATGGGCGTATGTGAATCCGTACCCACCAGCGTGTCGGGAAAGGCCATCCCATTCCTTTCTATAACGCATTTTGACAAATACTCAAGGTTTACCTGGTGGCAAATGCCCATACCCGGAGGGACAACAGAAAAATTGTCAAATGCTGTTTGTGCCCATTTAAGGAAGCGGTAGCGCTCACTGTTGCGTTCGTACTCCCTTTCCACATTCCGTGTATAGGCATCATTACTGCCGAAGTAATCCACCTGAACCGAATGATCGATTACAAGGTCGACCGGTATCAATGGATTGATCCGCGAGGGGTCTTTGCCGTGGCGCGCCATTTCCGCACGCAAAGAAGCAATGTCAACGATAGCGGGGACGCCGGTAAAATCCTGCATCAGCACACGCGCCGGCATAAAGGGGATCTCCTTATCAGACGGCCTGGGCTTCCAGCCAAGAAGCGTATCCGCGTGTTCACGAGTGATTACATACCCATCGAAATTCCGCAAGACGTTTTCCAGCAGTACCCGTATGCAAAATGGTAATTTCGCTATATCATATCCTTTTTCCTGAAGGGCCCTCAGGCTAAAATAAGTTAGCTTTTTGTTTCTAACAGCCAACTCCCTCTTTGTTCCCAGGGTATCCTGATTCATCGCGTGCGTAATTAGATGTGAAAACGTTTACCTGGACGCCGGACAACCCGGCATCAAACCATCGCTCAATTCCAGCCACCACCAAGGGCCCTGTATAATTCCACGACCGAGCCCAGGCGGTCGAGGCGCGCATCGATAAGGTCCAGCTGAGAGTTCAATGCGCTCTGTCTCGCGGTAAGCACTTCAAGATAGCTTGCCAATCCATTATTTAACAACTCTTCGGAATAAGAAGTTGCCAGATCGTAGGCTTCAAATTCCTGTGACTTCTCCGCAATTTTTTCCCCGGTCGCATCATACCTGTAGAGCGCATCGGAAACCTCTCTGCTTGCAATCAGGATGGCCCCCCGGAAGTTGAGGTATGCCTGCTCCTGCTGCGATTGAGCCACCTCATACTGCGTGCGGACCCGCCTGCCGTTGAACACCGGCTGCGTCAATGACCCGATTACGTTTGCAAACAGTGAATTTACACTGAACAGGTTGTCAAACTCCAGGCTCTGCAAGCCACCACCCGCCGATATGCTCAGCGAAGGATAGAAGTTGCTCCTTGCCACGTTGGTAAGCTCGAAGGCATTTATCAGTCCGTATTCGGCCGCCCTTACATCAGGTCTGTGGCTCAGCAACTGGATGGGGAACCCGGTGCTCAGTTCCTGGTTGAATTCCTGCAAATCCAGATTGCTGCGCTGTATGGCATGCGGGGCGTCGCCCAGCAGAATGGACATCGTGTTCTCAAGTAATTTGATGTTCAGTCTCAGGTCTACCAAAAGGGCGCGGGCAGAATGCAACTGCGCTTCGGTTTGTTTCACCGCCACCTCCGTTACCATTCCTGCCTCCTTCAACGCACGGGTTGTCTCGACGCTGCTTTCGCGGTTGGCGATAGCCTCCTCGGTTATCCGTTGTTGTTCATCCAGTGCAAGCAGCTGAAAATACATGGCGGCAATGCTGGCAACCAATTCTGTTTTAACGGCCTGGTGGGCGGCCAGTGATTGAAGGTAAGCGGCCTCATAGGCTCTTTTGGTGCTGCGTATCTTTCCCCAGATGTCCGCTTCCCAGGAAAGTGCGCCGGAGAGTTCGTATTGGGTAATGGCACCGTCAAAAAAGGAACCAAACTGGCTGTTTCCGGCAAGCTCCTGGTAGGTGACACGACCCGTGGCATTCAATGTGGGCAGCTGGCCCTGTTTACCCTGGTTGAAATAGGCCCTGGCAGCCACAATCTGCTGCAATGCGATTCGAATGTCGATGTTGTTTTCCAGCGCCCTTTCAATATGCGTCGTGAGGTAGGGATCGCTGAACAGTTGGTGCCACGAAATGTCTGCTATTGTGGTGCTGTCCCGCGCAAGCGAATCGGTTCTGAAATAGGATTCTTCTACCACCGCAGGTCGGGTGTATTCTTTCGCTACAAAACACGACTGAAGGGAAAGGATCTGGACGGATATGACCAGAATATATATAAAGCGTTTTCTCATCGTTCAGACATTGGGATTGCTTCCGGCACACGTTTACTGCTTACCTTTTCATGGAGCCATTGAAACAGGATATAAAGAACAGGGATTGCAAATACGCCCAGGATTGTTCCGATGAGGAGTCCGCCGACAGCGCCCGTGCCGATCGAATTATTTCCTACTGCGCCGATACCACCTGCAAAAACCAGTGGAAGCAATCCTATGATAAACGCAAACGAAGTCATCAGAATGGGCCGCAACCTCACCCTGGCCCCCTCAAAGGCAGCCTCTGCAATGGGCAGCCCTGCCTTACGCCGTTGAATGCCGAACTCCACGATCAGAATC
>DATBVZ010000113.1:0-3121 GCA_036515095.1 Cyclobacteriaceae bacterium
TCATCAGAAGCACCAACCATACTATGACTGATGACCATCCCCAACTGAACATCTAAACTCCAGTGAATGAACATGCCAAAGCCCAACGCTGAAAACCACTTTTCGCGTTCTGGTTTATTGAGGTTTAATGCCTTTTCCTGAGCCGTGAGTTGCACTGCTACAATTACGAATAACGAGAGAAACAGGTTTTGGATAGCTTTCATTTCTTAAAGGCTGGGGATTTCGTTAATTGGTCTTATCTTGATATTCCTATAGAAAATGTCGACAGAGGCAGGTTCGATACCCACCTTTGGACAAAAGGGTTTAGGCTCTCCAACCGTTCAGAATGCCAGTTCCAATTGCAGCCGGTACACCAATGCATCATCTTTTGTATCCTCCCGGATAAAAGAAATATCACTTTGTATTTTCAGGCTATGCTGAACAAAATATCGCGATACACCCATGGTGTACTGGACATTGCGGTTCCGTAAGGTTGCAACCTCCGGTTTAACACTTGTATAGCGTCCTGCTATTTCAAAATTGTTTTTAAACAAATATCCTGCCTGCCACGAGAGGCCCTCTCCCGTATAAAAAGCATGCAGGAAATTACCCTCCTCATCAAGAATTACAGGGCCATCCGGAGCTTTTCGGTGTGCGTATTCAAGCATGGAGGACATACCGCGATACTTGAAATGGGCATCAACAAACCAGGTGGCAAGATCACGTTGGGAAGGCATGAAATCTCCTAACTGCCCGCGTTCACGGGTAGCCCCATTATTAATGTCGTGTGTTATTCCAATCGAGAGCCTGGGTTGCGGTTCCCTGCTGAGGTCTGAACCGAAATAGTCACCTTTGTCAGCAAATTTTCCGAACGGAAGGTATTCTGCACGCAACGTGTAATTATAGCCGCCGGCATTTTCGACGATCATATTTCTTCCTTCACCCATCGAAACAGCGCCTGCAAGATTGACCTTATTTCCGTCGTAGTGAACCTGAATGCCGGCATCACGGTCGAGGTTAAATTTTGCATTCACATTGCTGCGGTCAACAAACTGCAATTGCTGGGAAGAGATAACCCGCTCGCGGTTGCCCGGCAGCTTGGTTTGACCGAACCACAGACTCCAGTTCCCTGCAAAGTTCCACTTCACGCAGGCATCCAGCACGATACTGGAGGTGTTGCCGGACTGCGGTATGGAGCCGCTGGCTATGTCTGAATTCGCAATAGCCAGTTCAATTTTGTAAACCAGTTTCGGACTGTACACGAAGCCGTCAAATTTTAGCCTTGACCGCCTGATTTGAAATCCGTCTTCAAACTGATCGTCGGCAAGATTCAGCTCGCCCTCATACAGGCTCTGGATCCGTGCGCTGAATTTTAAGCTGAAAGAGGAGTCGGCCGCTATCAGTCTAATGCCTTCTCCAAAACTATATTTTGTGATGCCCTGAGAAAGAGAGGGCAGAAAACTCAGGATACTGAATGCAGTGAGCAATATCCCCTTAAACGATTTCATTTTGCAGGGTTTAGAACAATCCGCAAAACAAATAATAATTAATTAACAATTCCTTAATGTTTGGATAACTTAACATAATCATAATATTATTCCGTTGACTTAACATAAACTTAACATTTCGGCGTCTCAGCCGTAGAGGAGCCCAAGTACCTTTGCGGGAATTTCAACCCATTAATCGCATGAAGCTCCTGAAAATCCTGACCTTCCCCATCCTTTCTTTTCTCCTGGTGTCGTGTGGATCCAAATCCGGGGATGATAACGGCAGTGGGAATCTGGCAGGCGAAATAAGGATCGATGGCTCCAGCACCGTATATCCCATTACCGAAGCGATTGCGGAAGAATACCGGACTGAGAAGCCCGATGTCAGGATTACAATAGGTATTTCCGGCACCGGCGGTGGATTTCAAAAGTTCGGGCGGGGCGAAATTGACATTAACGACGCCTCACGCCCTATCAAGGAGCAGGAATCGCAGACCAGCAGCCAGAATCAGGTCAAATTTGTGGAGTTAAAAGTTGCCTACGACGGCCTTGCAATTCTGGTGAATAAGCAAAATACCTGGGTAGACCACTTTACAGTAGAGGAGCTGAAGAAAATGTGGGAACCTGGGGCACAGCGAACCATTACCCGCTGGAATCAAATCCGCCCGGCATGGCCCGATCAAGAGTTCCATTTATACGGACCCGGCGTTGCATCCGGCACCTATGACTATTTTACTGAAGTCATCATAGGTGAGAGTGGCTCCAGCCGGGGCGACTATACCGCAAGCGAAGACGATAACGTGTTGGTACAGGGTATTGCGGGTGATCAGAACGCCATCGGATTTTTTGGATACGCATACTATACGGAAAATCAGGATAAACTGAAACTTATCGGGGTCGACGATGGAACGGGCGTTGTGCTTCCGTCGCCCGAAACCGTCAAGACCGGCGACTACTCACCGCTATCCAGACCGGTATTCATTTATGTTAATGATGTGGCAGCCAAACGCCCGGAGGTAATTGACTTTGTTAACTTCTACCTTACCAATGCCCCTGAAATTGTGCCTGATGTGGGCTATATTCCCCTGCCAGCGGAAGAATACCGGAAAGAAATTGAGAAATTTTCAGCTTTCATCAATAAGTAGTAGCCTGTACCGGCCCTGAAGAATTTAAGAAGGGAGAACCCGTGAAAAAATCAACAGAACGTTGGATAGTGAAGGGGCTCGCTGCAAGCGCATTCATTACAATTCTGACTACCCTGGGAATAATCTGGGTGCTGTTTTCGGAATCGTGGAGCTTCTTCAGACACGTTTCACTGATTGATTTCCTGACGGATACCGAATGGACACCTTTATTTTCGAATAAGCGCTATGGAATTCTCCCTCTTCTTTCAGGAACACTGCTAACAACGCTGATTGCCTTGGTTACAGCACTGCCGTTGGGGATAATCATAGCCGTCTATCTTTCGGAATACGGGGGAAAGAATTTCAGGAAAAGCATTAAACCTGCACTCGAAATACTTGCAGCCGTTCCTACGGTGGTATACGGCTTTTTTGCGTTGACTGTGGTCACGCCATTTCTGCAGGGGTTCATTCCCGGGCTAAGCACCTTCAATGCCCTATCCGCCGGAATCGTAATGGGCATTATGATCATCC
>DATBVZ010000114.1:0-3341 GCA_036515095.1 Cyclobacteriaceae bacterium
TGCGGGGTTTCGACGGTTTCAGAATGCCATTCGCGAAACGCTGGAAGAATTCAGGGTCTATTCCGGAAACAGGGTACATTATTCATTCGCCGATCCGGCAACCGCAATGAGCGATAAGGCACAAGCCGAATTTATCCGGGAGCTTGGCCAGAAGGGGATCACGGCAACCAATGTGGTAGAACGAGTGGAGGGCGAAACCTCTGCCCGGCTGATCTTTCCGGGTGCATTGATCTCATACGGTGGTTTTGAGACGGGTGTAATGCTGCTTAAAGGGAATGAAGCGCAGTCGCCCGAAGAAGAGATCAATCAATCCATTGAGGGGGTCGAATACGAACTGGCCAGCGCTATTTATAAATTGTTCAATACTGACCGCAAGCGGGTGGGCCTTCTTACGGGTCACGGTGAACTCGATTCCGTAGACATAGCTGCCTTCAACAATGCGTTGCTGGAGCAGTATGATGTGCGCAAGGTGAACTTGTCTCGAAGAAGTTCGCTGGAGCAATACGATGCCATCGCGATCGTGAAGCCCTCGCTCCCCTTCAGCGAAGCGGATAAATACAAACTGGACCAATTCATTATGCGCGGCGGAAAGGTTATGTTCATGCTGGACAAGTCGAACGCATCCATGGATAGCGCATCGAATGAGAATTCCCTTGCCATCCCCATCGATCTGAACCTCGATGATCTCCTGTTCCGGTATGGTGTGCGAATAAATTATGACCTGGTGCAGGACCGAAACGCTTCGTTGTATCCGATAGTCACGGGCGAGTCAGGCGGTAAACCAAAGATGCAGATGCTCGAATGGCCGTTCTTTCCTTTGATCAACCATTATGCGGATCATACGACTACCCGAAACCTCGACGCCGTTCTGACCCGTTTTGTCAGCAGTATCGATACGGTGAAGGCAGAAGGAGTTCGTAAGACGCCGCTTATACTGACCTCAGCGTATTCACGGTTGGTGGCAATTCCTGCAAATATCAGTGTGAACGAGCTACTGACAAACGTGCGGCCTGAGGAGTTTTCTGCCGGCAGCCAGACCGTAGGCTATTTGCTCGAAGGGCAGTTTACTTCGTTGTACAGAAACCGTTTTGTGCCGGCGGGGTCGGGAAGTGAGCCCTTTCGGGAAACTGGCGTGACCACCAGTATTGTTGTTCTCGGGGATGGCGATATAGCCCGAAACGAAGTCAACGCCAGGACCGGCCAACCCCAGCCGCTGGGATTCGATCCGTTCTCAAACTATACGTTCGCCAATCTTGATCTCCTCATGAACCTGATGGCTTACCTTACCGATGAGGATGGATTGATCACCGTGCGCAACAAAGAAGTCAGGATCCGGCCTCTTGACCGCGAGCGGATAGCTTCCGGGAAGACGAAGTGGCAACTGATCAACCTGGTCCTTCCCTTGTTGATGATTGTTCTCTATGGAATAGTGCGGGCATGGAACCGACGGAGAAAATTTGCGCGGACATAACATGCAGGAGAAAAAGAACATAGCATTAAGTATTTCACTTGGCGTGCTGGTGCTGGCCTGCTTTCTGGTTTACCATTTTAAGCGGTCCGGCGGAACCGATGTCGACAAAACCCTATTCAGGGTGAATGACTTTGCGACCATAGACCGCGTGGTCATGACGTCCGAACGAGGTACGGTGGAACTCCGTACGGACGGAGGCAGGTGGCGCGTGAATGACACGGTACTGGCCGACCGGGCACTAATTGATGTCTTGTTTGCTACCCTGCAGCAGGCCGAGCCGAAGCGGCCCGTCGCTGCCAGGCTCCGCGACAGTCTGAGTACGTACCTGGATCAGCATGGTGTGCATGTGGAACTGTATAGCGGGGAGGAACTCATGAAGGCATTTGAGGCGGGTGGGAATCCTGTCAAAACAGAAGCGTATTTTAAGAAGACGGGCACCGCTGCTCCATATATAATGGTGATCCCAGGCTACCGGGTCTATGTTTCCGGAATCCTGGAGCTAACGCCCGCGGGCTGGCGCGACAGGTATGTATTCGGCTTCAACTGGATGAACTTCCGCGAGCTGAGCGCTTCCTTTCCCGGCCAGCCGGAAGCCGGGTTTACAGTCCGGAGGGATAATAACAACATTTCCATTTCCGGGCTGGCAGAGCCTGACACCGCCCGGCTGAACAGTTTTCTTGATGAGGTTTCATTACTGACCGCTCAAGAATTCACGAAAAGGGGTATGGATAGCGTTCGCGATCAGATACCCATTATGAGAATCATTGTAAAGGATGTTGCAAACCGGGAATATTCCCTTGACCTCTATCCGCAAGTCGGTACCAACGATCCTTACCTGGGGCTTGTGAACGGAACCGATCCCGCCCTTTTTGACTCCCGGACGGTCAGGAACCTCCTCAGGAGGAGAGACTATTTCACGGCTCAATAAAGGCGGATTTGTATCCCGCGCGTTCGCCGATTGCGTTTCCTAAATTCGGTTTTCTTTCTAACTTTAGGGCTCTCTAACAACCAATAACCACTACCATCGAATGAAATTTATTGTTAACTCCGTGTACCTGCTAAAGCAGCTCTCAAATATTAACGGGGTAATTACCACAAACCCCGTTGTGCCCATTCTTGAGAACTTCTTGTTTGAGCTGGATAAAGGAGGTCTGACCGTGACGGCTTCAGACCTTCAGACGAGTATGATCACCGAATTGCAGGTGGAGTCCAAGGAAAAGGGCAGTATTGCTGTTCCTGCGCGGATATTGCTGGAGACCCTCAAGAATCTTCCTGAGCAGCCTGTGACTTTTTCCATTGATGAATCTTCCTACAGCATAGAGATCATTTCCGACAATGGCCGGTATAAACTGTCCGGAGAAAACGCAACCGATTTTCCCAAGGTACCTTCGGTGTCGAACGACTTCTCTGCCGAAGTATCATCGGATGTTCTTTCGCGGGCGATCAACAACACGATCTTTGCAACCAGCAATGATGAGTTGCGGCCCGCCATGACGGGGGTTTACATAAACCTGGGCGACCAGAATACAACTTTTGTTTCGACGGACGGCCATCGCCTGGTGCGCTACCGCAGAAGTGATGTTAAGTCGGATAACGGGAATGCAATTATCATTCCCCGCAAGGCGTTGAACCTGCTGAAGACAACACTGCCTGCCGAAAATACTCCCGTGAGTCTGGATTTTAATATGTCGAATGCCTTCTTCCGGTTTGGGAACATCAAAATGATATGCCGGTTGATCGACGAACGATTCCCCGATTTCGAAAATGTCATTCCCACCGGAAATCACATCAGGATGACAATTGATCG
This sequence comes from Cyclobacteriaceae bacterium, assembly GCA_036515095.1. Classification (GTDB taxonomy): domain Bacteria; phylum Bacteroidota; class Bacteroidia; order Cytophagales; family Cyclobacteriaceae; genus ZC4RG29. Next base: position 3,279 of record DATBVZ010000114.1, read on the forward strand.
CTCCGAATTACTGGGAGCCTTAAAGCGCATTTCCATTTACGCAAACAAGACTACCCACCAGGT
>DATBVZ010000115.1:0-3283 GCA_036515095.1 Cyclobacteriaceae bacterium
AGATTCAGCAATGATCAGATCATTGGTGGACTCCACGTTCTTCATTTGTCGAACACGTAATCCCCTCTTCGCAAATCCATCCGTGATCTGATCCAGTGTTTCGGGAAGTGTCAAGCACCTTCTTCCCATTTTTAAGATTGACTTCCAAAGGTCCACTGATGGCAGAAAAATAGTTCTTCAATCGGACCGGGAATATGTAGCTCAGTATGCTCTTCAAGTTACTCACTCACCGGGTGGTAATTGGGCGCACAGGAGAACTCTGTTTTCATAGCGGATCAGAAAGTTACGGAACGACAGAACATAACGGCCAGGCTCCGGGTGCTATCAATCCTGATTTGGGAACCTAACCTGGAAAGGCAAATCAGGTCATTTAGCTTGAAGTCAAAAAAAAAGCCGGATGTTTTTCATTGGTAACGCTTTCATTTGCTAAATTAACTAAAATCCCGCGCTATGATTTACCTTCCTTTGGGTGCCCTTACCCTTAAGTCCTTAAATATCAAAGTCAAAAGGAGGATAAAGAAAATTCTCCTGACCAATTTGCCTATCCATGCAGAATACAGGCCGAAGGGGATCGTTGGTCTTGCTGAGCTCAGGGAATCGAAGGCCATTGATTTTATTGAGTTGAGGGCGCCGTACCTTTCAACCCTTGATAAGAGTGATTTCTATCAAAAGTGTTCCTATTATATACGAGCTGTAATGGCTTCCAAAAACCCCGGCGATTATTTGGCAATCATTAAGGATGGAAGGATAATCAAGGACACCGGAAGCAATATGGCTGTTGTCTCGTCAGACGGTTACCTCATTAGCGAGGCATCCTTTCAATGGAACAGAGGTTTGTTGGGCTCTGATCAGAATGCATTTCTCAGACAAAAGGGATTTACCAAACCCAAAAGGTACCAGGGAAAAGTATTCAGCCTGCTGGCGGGCGGTGGAGCCACGTCCTATTATTATCATTGGATGGTTGACAGCCTTCCCAAATTGTTCTTGCTAAAAGAAGCAGGCTTGTTCGATGAGATCGACCATTTTCTCGTACCGAACTATGCCTTTGATTTCCAACGTGAAACACTTGAGTACCTCGGGATCAAAAGCGACAGAATTATCAACGGTTTCCACGAGCATCATATACAGGCGGACTATCTGATCGTGAGCTCCAATACCCGAGTTGACGGACACCATCCTAAATGGGTGTGTGACGGGCTTTACGACACGTTTGTTGGCTCTAAGCCACCCGCCGGTAGCGACAGACTGATTTATATCAGCAGGGCAGATGCAAAGCAAAGGAAGGTTTTGAATGAACCGGACCTTATTGAGATGCTCAAAAGATATGGTTTTGAGATCCATACCATGTCCAATCTCTCGATGGCTGACAAAGTACAACTTCTCCACTCAGCGCGTGTTATCGTTGGCCCTCATGGTTCAGGTACCCTCAATGTTGTCTTATGCAAACCTGGAACCACGGTGCTGGATTTGATCCCGGACAATTGTGTGGCCCCTTTCATGTGCGATATTTGCTATAAGAAAGGTCTGATTTATGAATACCTGCTTTGTCCGTCAGACGGAAATGCGACAAATGCGGTGGAAGGGATAAAACTTAACCTCACCGTCAACGTAGACGAAGTCGAAGAAAAGATTCGTTCTTTATTACGATTAGAGTCCGCCGAATAATTAAAAAAATACCCGTCTTCTAAAAGCAGATCAATCCGAGGACATTTCTTGCTCCCGACAAGCGGCCCGTCGTTGGACACTCACAAAATCTGCAACCAACTCTTACAGACAGCACGCTGGCCAATGGTAATTTCGTAGAAGTAAGTTCCCCGCGGCAGCCCCTCCCCACCCCAATCGTATTGGTAGTCGGTCGATTCATATACTTTTGTACCCCATCGGTTGTACACAATCAGCGATACCTTCACCCCATAATCGGCAGGCGTTACTTCATCCTCCGTGTCACCAAAACGAATAGTGAACGTATCGTTGTGCCCGGGCGTGCCGGGTGTAATTACATTTGGAATACGGATCGAAAAGACAGGCACCGGAGTAGTGCTTTCATAAACACAAAACTCGCGCACTCCCGTCAATTTGACGGTATAGAGGTCATCCTTTTCGTAGGCGTGAACGTATTCATTCAGGTCACTGGTCGCCCCGTCGCCGAAGTCGAAGATCATTTGTGCATCCGCGGCGTTCTCCGTACGATTGATCACCTGCAATGCGGGCCGGTCCAGACATTCTCCCAACTGCCCCACCTCAAACCGGGGTTCGATTTTCGGAACAACGCGCAGGTCGACGGTATCACGCAACACGCAGCCGTTGACGTCCGTGATTGTCACAAAGTACCGTGTCGTAGTATCCGGACGCAGCACCGGCCGTTGCGCCGTGGATTGAAAGGCGCCATCCGCACTCTCCCAACTATAATACAGACCGCCGGAAGCCTCCAGGGTATACGTATCCCCTTCGCACAGCTGGTCATCCTCCTGAACCTGCCCGGTCTTCGCAAAAATGTCCACATACGTCACTGTCGAATCCCTCACCTTGCACGTACCAGGATCAATCGCCACAAGTCGTACCCGGTAACGGCCTGGCTTCGCATACTGGTGCACAAGCATGCTCGTATCCGGCATGAGGATCTTCGTTCCATCCCCCAGGTCCCAGCCAAACAACTCCCCGCCCACACTTTTGTTCTGAAAGACTATGGAATCCGGCAGGCATGCAAACCTCAGGCCCGGCATGTCCAGGTCCGTTGAATTGGTCTGAAGGCGCGCGCGCAGCGAAGCGAGATCAAACTTGAATGCGGCGTTATTGCAATTCTGGCTTCTGTTCACGTTTGACCAGGCGCCGTCAGAGGTCGGAAAATCGGACGTAGGACCATCCGTTTCGTTAAAGGCCGCGCAACCGGAACACACCGCGTGGTAGACAATTCCGCCCTTATCAAACCGGCTGGTGCCGCCATCCACATGTGTGCGCGAATTGTTGCCGCCCAGGTAAGTTCCGTAAAGGAATTCCGATGCATCAGACGTGAGTACCATGAAATAGAAGTCAGAGCCGCTGGTAGTTGATTGAAACGCATCCGGTGTGAGTGGCATACCTTCCGTATTATTCTGCCAATGCCCTGTTAACATATTCACGGCACCTCCCCATCCGGTCATGTACAGGTTGTTGCATTCGTTAACCAGGAAAGCGGTCGGGGAAATATCCGGTATGCCGCGGCCCGAGCCAAAGACGGTCGAGAAGATCAACGCCGACAGATCGCTGCTGAATTTTTGCACAAACTGGCCACTGCCTGGATTAT
>DATBVZ010000116.1:0-11450 GCA_036515095.1 Cyclobacteriaceae bacterium
AGGCACGGCTGCCAGATTCTCCCTGATGGACTTTCCGGTGACGGTAAGGCAATCGCCATGAAGCATTCCCTTGTCAAGAAGGTATTTCATCACCAACGGCACTCCGCCGATCTGGTGAAGGTCCTCCATTAAGTATTTTCCGCTTGGCTTCAGGTCAGCGATGAGCGGCGTCTTGTCGGAGATCCGTTGAAAATCATCCTGGCTGAGATCAACATTTACCGTTCTCGCCATGGCGATAAGATGGAGCACGGCATTGGTCGATCCGCCTAAGGCAATGGCAACCGTGATGGCATTCTCGAAGGCCTTTCGGGTCATGATATCGGTTGGCTTGATATCCCTTTCAAGAAGCAGGCGCATCGCTTTCGCTGCTTCGCGCGTTTCATCGGATTTTTCCTTGCTAACCGCGGGATTTGAAGAGGAGTAGGGCAGCGACATGCCCATCGCCTCAATTGCAGAAGCCATGGTATTGGCGGTATACATGCCACCGCATGCACCCGCACCAGGGCATGAGTTCTGAATAATTCCCTTAAAGTCTTCGGGTGTGATATTGCCGGCCATCTTTTCACCCAGCGCCTCGAACGATGAGATGATGTTCAATTGTTTTCCTTTCCAGCGACCGCCAGCAATGGTGCCACCGTACAACATGATCGACGGACGGTCAAGCCGACCCATTGCAATAAGAGCCCCCGGCATGTTCTTGTCGCATCCGACAACAGCGATCAACCCGTCGTAATATTGCGCTCCGCAAACGGCTTCAATCGAATCTGCTATAATTTCCCTGCTGACCAGCGAATACCGCATCCCCAACGTGCCGTTGCTCATTCCATCGCTGACACCGATTGTGTTGAAGATCAAACCCACCAGCTCATTTTTCCAAATCGCTGTCTTCACCTCCTGGGCCAATGCATTAAGATGCATGTTGCAAGTATTTCCGTCGTAACCGGTGCTGACGATCCCCACCTGCGCTTTTTTCATGTCAACCTCTGTCAGACCGATGCCGTATAGCATCGCCTGCGCTGCAGGCAGCGTTGGATCTTGTGTTAGTGTCTTGCTGTACTTGTTGATCTCCATTCAGAACTAAAGGTTATTCAGGCAGTGCGCTGTCGATCTGTTTGTGTTAACGTATTTGACCGTATTCTATATTTCGACTTCAAATGATAACGTAACTGAATGATTTCTCCAGCACCTGGCTTCGATATGCCTCCTGGATCAATGCACCGAGACTCTCCTCCCACTCTTTCCTGAACGGCTTTGCGTCGATCGATTCAATACTGGCAATTTCGGCCCCCGTGCTGCACAGGAAAGCGCTGTCCGCCCGTTCCAGTTCTTCGGCGTTAATCATTTTTTCAGTTACCGGTATGTCGAGTTCCTTGCAAATGCTCATTACCGTTGCCCTGGTAATGCCGGGAAAGATGTGCCCGTGCGGTGGCGTAAAAAGTTCGCCGTCCTTTTCGATAAATAAATTGGAACTGGGTGGCTGTGCTACCCTACCGTGCATGTCAAGCATCAGCGCCTCATCAAAACCGCGGGATTTAGCTTCACTCGTTGCAAGGATTCCGTTTACATAATGCCCGGATACCTTTGCTTCCATCCGGATGGATTCCGGATTTAATCGTTGGTAGGATGAGATACAGAGCCTCACCGGTTTATCGCCAAGGTATTTGCCCCATTCCCATGCGCAGATCATGATGAAGGTTTCCCTCGGCTGAGTAAGATTCATATTCGGGCCGCAATACACCAGCGGCCGTATGTAAGCATCCGTCAGGTTATTTCGTTTTAACACCTGGTAGGTGACCTGGATGAGTTCCTCCGTGTCATAGTGGTAAGGAATGTTAACCAATCCACAACTGTTTCCAAGGCGTTCATAATGCTCTGCAGCCTTGAAAATCTTAACACCGTTTTGTGTCTGATAAGACCGGATGCCTTCAAAAACACCGTAGCCATAATGAAGCGACTGACTGAACAGATCCACCCGGGCATCTGCGGCCCTGATGAATTTGCCATTCAGGCAGATTACGGTGTCTTCATTATAGTACATAATAAACAATTGTTAGTTCGTTCTGACCGCCAAAAACAAAACCGCCCCGGATGTCGGGGCGGCTTGTGATCTAAGTCTTACAGGACAACATCATCTCCACCCCTGTTTTCGCAGCAGCAATACGATATTGACCACAAGCACTATAAGTCCGCTTCCTGCAGGGACACCAGCCCCTGACAGTTGTTTGGATATGTGCGAATTGTTCAGCATTTAATTTTGTGTTAATACAAGGTTCAAAAATTTGTAACTATGATTCAAGCTAAATCACGAAAATATTTTATTCCTATAACGATTGTTAGGTTGTTTTGCGTAGTTACTAAATGAAGGTAACAAGTATTAACGCGTAAACGTTGCGGCCACTATGAATAGCAGTATAATTGATGTCAAAGCCGAATCATTTCCCTGGCAGGCGCAGCTTCTTGGGGCACTGTTCATTATCGGGGCGATAGCGACGGTAATTACCATCTGGTGGCTGGCGGCAATACTGTTATTATGCGGCCTGCTGTTGGTTACGGGCCACTCCGGGACTGTCTTCAATCGCCGGGAAAGGACATACGTCGAATACAATTCCTACCTGTTTATCCGCTCTGGTGAGGTGGAACGTTACGACCGCGTGGAGAAAATATTCGTAAATGCCGCTCAGGAGAGTCAGAAAATGTATACGGCGCATACATTGGATTCATCAACTTTCCACCACACCGTTTACAATGCGTATCTGAAATTTGACAACGGCAAGAAAATATTCCTTACCAGCAGCAGGAAAAAAACGGCACTTATGAACAGGTTAAAAAGGATAGCTGAATTTTTGGAAACCGCAGTTGAAGACTATTCGGGAGCACGGAATGTGCAATAACACTTTTCTCATGATCCTCCTGTTCTCCCCGTTCCTTCATTTTTTCAAAAGGGCACTGTAAACGTTTCGCGCGTGATCGTAGGCAGCCCTTGCATCATCCATCTCGGTTGTGCGAATCTGTTTTTTCTTTTCTTTCCAGCATTGATCCACTGCCCTGAGGCACCACTCCACACTTTTCTCCTCCATAACGGGCTTTTCGTCAACGGTGACAAAGATCGGATTGGTATGTGAGCTGGGGAAAACCCGAACAGCAATCCAGGCAGATTTTTCAACCCGATAATCGAAAATAAGATCGTTCCAATCTCCGTCTGCCGTAATCGCCTTGCTCCCTGCGACGTTTCCGTTGACGATCAGCTCAACATTCACATTCCGGCTCTGACCCTTCCGGGCCCGTTCGATATGCCAGAACGGCTGCATGAACAATGGCTTGCCCGCGATAATACGGCCGACCGGATCCTGTTCGGGCTCAAGGAATGCGGCTGCCTTCACGGCAATCTTAAGCGGTGATCCGCCTTTCACATGGAGTTCACTATTGTCGGTTCCCAACCGGGTGTTATTGACCGTGAAATCAATCAGGTGTGAAAAACCATCGGACACATAACTCCTCCCATTCCTGAGCGCAGCCATGAAATCGGGGAAGTTGAGTCCGTTCTCCAGCTCGGCATAGATCCTCGCCTGACCGACGCGTTCATCCGTTACGCATGGAAAATCCGTCTCACCGCTCATTCTTGTCCGAAAACCGCTGTTCAAGGTATGATACAGCATATTCAATTCATGGAGCGGAGGAGTATTTCCCAGTGAGTAGAAATCAACGACGTTGTGCGTTAGCGTAACGACATATTCATTTGCACCTATTCCATCCATTTTTGGCAGCACATAGTTGGGTAGTTCATTGGTCGGCCTCACGGGTGCAAGCCCGAACCCTGAATGCGCATAACCTGTCAACCCACCCTGATCTTTCGCCCACTTCAGTACCGGCAAGGTCCAACTCGGCCAATCTTCGATCTTATCCGCATTCGGGTAATCGTCTTCACGGAGATTAAGCAAGACTACGTGTCCGGCATGCGAAGAGGGGAAGCCGGAAACTTCAACATCGTATCGCAATATGTTCCTGCTATCAGAAAGCGGGTGCAGTGCACCTGTAAAAAATTCCTTCTGGTAATACCAACACGGTCCCCAGCTCAGGTTGTTGCCCATATTCAGATCCTCACCCTGGATTTGTCGCCACATGTGTTCAGGTTTGACGCCTTCCTCCGGACTTTCATAATGCGAACAGCCGGCAGCATGAATGTGATGGTCGCCACTGTACCAACCCAGTTCCGCCATATGGATCCATCGTTTGAGGCTGATCTCCACGTCATGGGTTTCTGCACCTTCCGGCACGGTGATATTCATTTGCTGAGGCTGGTATTCAGGGCCGCGGCCTGCGGTGATCATGTATTCTCCCGGCGGCAGAAACACATGCTCGCCATCATACCGGTATACCTGCGGTTGGAAGAAAAAGTCAGGGTATTCATCCATCAGGGCCGACCTTCTTGCGGGTAGCGGGTATATGCCCGTAAGCTTTTTGTTCGTGGGGAGGATTGAATCATACATGAAGATATCACCCTCAGTGAAGGTGGGTACCAGCCAATCGGGCTTCCGTGCGGTGGTTAGCCGGTAGTCCGGCTGATCGGATTTGTCTTTCGCGGATGACTTCAACCGTTCAATGCCGTCCCTGATCAGCAAGGAAGCCATGGTTGGCTGCCCGTCGAAATCCTTAATGTTAAAAACTACCTTTACCGAGGGCCTGCTCTCAAAGAGAATATCCACTGCATTTCGGAATGCCAGGTCCTGTGTTCCATGGCCGACATTGAATCCGATTCTGGCCTCACGTTTTCCTTTTTGCCGGGTATAGATCTGAATTATAGCATACTCCAGCTTAAGTCCGGACAGCGAACTCTTCATCGGACGATCGCGATATAGGAGGATTTCAAGAAACCGGTTGTCGATCTCCCCCGGTGTAAGCTCGTTCTTTGCCATCACCCTGGGCGAGAAGGTGGAAACATGCAGGATGGGCCTTGCATTCGGGCTGGACACTTCCAATCTGCCGGTTACGTTTCCCTGATTGTAGACCTTCACCAGGAAATTCGTCCACCCCTCCTGAGTAAGCAGAGGCTTGGCCGGACCTTGCTCCACCGCAACTCGTGCCTCGGGATTAATGGTGATGCCCGTCAGGCAATAGGGATCCAATATGGACTGAATGCGTTCTACGGTTAGTTGCGTGTATTCCTGATCCTTCAATGCTGCCAATTGCGCGCTGGCCTCCGGAGGAAGGACGCTTCCAATTGATGCGAGCGCTTCGCTGATCCTGATCGCCTGCGCTATCAAAGGCTGCGGATCCACGGTTTCCGTAACGGGCAGGAATGGTTGTGGGATGACCTGACCGAAAGAGTTGGTGACCATCAGAAAGAGTGTAAGACGAAATATGCAATTGAACATGCTCAAGGTGATTATCCGGAAGTTGAACAGGGAATATGGTATCAAGGTAACCAGCATTCTAAATAAGTATGTCTGAATGTCGATCCGGTTTCATTCACTTCCGAAGGACTGCAAAGACCCACGCAATTACAAAGAAACCTATGGCCGTAATGATCGGAGGCGGCAACACCTTCGGTCCTGAAAAGCCGCCCAGGTAAATCATGATCAACCCAAGGATGATCATAACCCAAACCGCAAGTGTAAGAAGCTTATTTTTTTCCACCGTATATGTAGATATAGTATGATGATTGATTTTTGTCAGGTAAGGTAACCGTTGCTTCTGATCCGCAACCTAAATTAAGCAATTCGCCGTCCAATATCCAGCACGGGAATGCCTCATGTGCCAAGTAGTTTCACGACCCGCGTCATAGCCTCCGGCTGGCCGACATTTCCCGGAAAGACAATGTAGATGAGTCTGCCGAATTTGCATTCCTCCCCCAGCTCCCAAACAGGAACTCCTGGAAGTATCTGGCCCAGGACTGTCGCCTGACTGGCTGAAAGTCCATGGGTGGCTATGTCACTTGAAGTAATTCCACCCTTGGCCATGATGTACCGCGGTCTCCGTGAAATTCGGCTAACGATCTCTGCCAGCGAGGCGGAAACCTGTTGAACAATCTTCAGGCTTGATCGGGCGTCTGCGCCTTTGACCAGATCCCGGCTGGTATAGAGTACTACATCCCTGTTTTCGCGTAAGCCATCATCAATGCGTTGCGCAAGTCTGCTGATTTCCGGATCGATATTCTTACCCGACAATATTTCTTCCACGTTGAGCCGGTGGGGAACGACCGTGGCATGGGCCATCAGATGGTTGAGTTGGAGTGTGGAAGCCGGAACATAGGAACCCACCACCGTGAGGGATCCGCCTGAATCGGGCAACGAAAGGTCCTGCCTGCGCAGCAGCGGCCTTGGATATAGCCCGCCGAAGGGAGTCACGAGCGATGCGGCCGAACGGCAAATGTACTGCAATCCCTGTCTGCCCGCCCTCAGCAGCGAAAGCGCCGCAACTTCCGCATCACGCCTTGATAACGCGTTGATGATACAGGCCTTTGAACCGGTGTTCATAAGCTTATCGGCTACCCGGTCAGGTCCGCCCATTCTGATGTCTTCAAGGGAGATGGAACTGATATCACTGATTGACAATTCGCCTTTCGATTTTTCAACCACCCATTCCCTGAGATTTGAGGCGCGGTAACCAAATGTAGCATCGCGGGCAAATTGGGTCTCTCCGGCAGGGGTTAGGAACATTTCTTCCCTAACATAATGGGTATCATCAATGGTATACCGTCCGCCTTCATAAAAGAACGGCATTATGACCCGCAGGGCATCAGGCTGACCCAGCGCGGTGGCAAGGGCATCGACCTCGGCGGGGAAATGACCGCGCAGCGTGGAATCGCTGCGGCTGATGACACGAAATTTCCTTCGGGACTCCGCAGCAGCCTGTTTCAGGTTCGCACCGATTTCGAGGGCCAGCGACACTGCCTTATCCTCAAAGAGACTGCGGGAGTTTGTGAGAATATAGAACAGTGGCCTACCACGTGCAAACTCATTCCGGATACGTGAAACTGACCACACCATCAATACAGGCGTGTCGTAGACCGTCTGCGTACCTGTCGGGTCATCATCCAGTACCACCAGCGAAGTCTCTCCCTCAGCGATCAGCGACCGGATCTCCGGTATTGGATCGTGCGGCCAGTCATCCGGTATGGGGGCAATAACCGATTGTAATTCTTTTTTCAACCTGGATTTTGATTTACGGATTGATCTGCGTACCGCGTAACTCGAGCAGCAAATCGTCCGCCATTCGCTGAAGATCATATTCAGGACCCCAGCCCCAATCGTTGCGCGCGGAACCATCCTTGAGAACTTCCGGCATTGCATCGGTGAGCCTCACAACATCAGGATGAGGTTCAAATGAGTATTCGAATTCCGGCACGCGCGATTTGATGGCCGACGCGATATCGTTTGCTGACGGCGAACATCCGTGAAGATTGTAAACCCTGCGGGTAAGCCGCTCGTCCGGTGCGCGCATGAATTTTTCTATTCCTGCCAGGACATCCTTCACATATATAGAAGAGACTGCAGTGTTCTCCCTGACAGGAAATGCAAAAGGGTTCCCTGCCGCCGCATTTAGAAAAGCATGAGATGCATAAGCTGTAAGCGCTCCCGAAGGGGCGTACCTGGATATGACAAACGGTAGCCGGAGGCTTCGGAAGTTTAACCCTTTCTTCATGTGGAAATAGCAGCCCGCGCGTTCCACTGCAACTTTGGTAACGCCATAGAAATTTTCCGGCCATTGGGGAAAATCCTCCGGCAACGGATCCTCCGGATCAGATCCGTAGGTGGCAGCGGTGCTGGGAAAAAAGAAACACAATACACCGGTGGCCAGCGATAACTCCAACAAATCAATACTTGCAGTGGCATTTACGTGCCAGGCGCGCTGACGATTATTTTCAGAGCTGCCGGAAAGCATGGATGCCATGTGCAATACATGCGTTGGTCTGTAGCGATCAAAAACGTCCTGTATACAGGATGGACTGGCGATATCGCCCTTCATGAATTCACATCCCTCCGGAGTTTCAGAAACAGGAGCACTTATGTCCAGAAGCAGGATCATCCTGTCATCACCGGTAAGCGTGAGGGCAAGCTGCCGCGCAAGATTTCCGTTGCCACCGGTAATCAGATAACGTTCAGGCATAGGCAGGGTGGGGGTATGGTTGGTTGTTTCAAAGTAAGCAGAAGGTCAGCCTATTTTTGGGGCGTGATTCGAATAATTCTGTCCGGACTGTTAAGCAAAATGTACAATGCGCCATCCGGAGCCGTTTTGATGTCCCTGATCCGTCCGTAACCTTTAAGTATCATCTCCTGTTCGGTTACCCGGTTGCCTTCATCGATAACCAGCCTTCGCAATTCCTCATATGCCAACGACCCGATTAACAAATTGTTTTTCCACCGAACAAACAGAGATCCGGAGTTGAATTCTGCAGGGCACACTGCGATGGATGGCGTCCATTGTACAACGGGTTGTTCCATGTTTGGCATATGCGTCTTTTCTGATACGACCTCACCGTCATAGTCTACTCCATAAGTGATCAGCGGCCACCCGTAATTGGCTCCCTTCTTAAGGATGTTCAGTTCGTCACCACCCATGGGTCCGTGCTCGGTAGCCCATATATCCCCGGTAACCGGATGCTGTGTGATGCCCTGAACATTTCGGTTGCCCAGCGTAAATATGGCCGGCAACGCCCCCTGCGTATGAGCGAAGGGATTGTCATCGGGTATCGTACCATCCGGGTTTACGCGAAATACTTTTCCCGTCGGCCTGCCGGCATCCTGTGAATCCCGGGCCCTGTCCATATCGCCGATAGAAAAGTACAGGAAACCATCCCTATCAAACATCAGTCTGCACCCCCACCGGTTGCCGTCAACCACAAGAAGCGAATCAGCCACGCTAAACAAGATTTGTTCATCCTGCCACCTGTTGTTTTCAATTTTTCCACGGACAATTTTTGTCATTCCTGGTGCATGCTCATCGGAAGGATCTCCCTTGGCTTCACTGTAGGAAAGGTATACCCAGCCGTTTGTTGCGAAGTCCGGATCCAGCGCGATATCCATGTAGCCACCCGTCTTGTGCTCAAACGTGGAAGGTGTGTCTGTCACAGGTTCGGGTTGCAGCACACCATGGCTCAACAATCGGATTCTCCCGCTTCGCTCGGTGATCAGGGCATGGCTGACGTCCATGAATTCGATTGACCACGGTGTCCTGAGGCCGGTACTGATCAAGGTTTCAATTTTAAGATTGTAGTCCTTCGTTTGGATATGATCGGGAATAGGCCGGGTGGCATTGATCGGTGTTTCCTGAGCGGCGATAATGTAATCGGCAACTGCCCGGACGGCGTCGTCTTTCAGTACCGTACCCCAACTGATCATTTCAGTACCCGGAATTCCAAACCTTATATTCCGGATGATGCTTCCCCTTTCCCGACCGTATTTCCATTCTGTTTTTATCAGTTTGCTGGCGGTGTTGCCCTGAAGCTCAGCCCCATGGCAACCCGCGCAATACGTTTTGTAGATCTGCCCGCCCTCCTGTTGTCCCCGGGTCACATGAAATGCCAAAAGCAGGATCATGGAGTATAGCAATCGTTTGCCTGTCGTCTGCCGCAGTTGCAACAGCTTTGGTTTATCCATGCCTTCTGCAAATGCAGGATCCGTTGCTTGTCGTCGTTTATTCATCCCTGAAAGGTATTCGGTTTGTAAAGCAGTGAAAGTCGCCAAGAAATTTTTCCTGCTGGGTGAAACTTTCGCAATGGGCATCCAGTCGTTGAAACTCCCTCGCGAATTGCAGGCGGAATGCATCCCGGTCTTCGCGGGTGAGCCAATAGTCGATGGTAAGGAATCGCATCGGGTTGGCCTGATCCTGGTGGAGTTCGGTTCCCAGGTAGCCGTTGCCCTGACTGAACAGTTGGGCCCACTCCCCGGAGGGTCCGTATACCCGTTCAAACTCCACCTGGTTTGCGCCATTTACAATGAATTCCCAGATGTACACGAAGACCTTTTCTTGCATTGAACGAAGATAGTCCGATAACTCAAATACATCAAACCGGGGATGGAATTAGGGTTAATTACCACTTTTGCGGCGGATATGCTTATGGAGGACGGTAATCCGAAAATATCAATGCATCTCCTGATGGTCAGGGCTGTTGCTTTTGATAGAGCACAGTAAGGGCTTTCATGTGGGTAGCCGGAACACCAGAGTGATGGCCTTCGCCCAGGACCTTGAGCGTACGCAACTCGATTTCATTAACTTTGGTTAACAGGGCTATTAGCTTTTCAACAGCCATGCTGATGGGCTTCTCTTCATCTTCGGTACTTGTCACCAGTACGATCTTTCCATCCGGGAGGGCCAGTTTCTCCAGGTCACTTAATACCGAAAAATTGTCCCATTGCAGCGAGGGACTGCAAATTGCATACCTTCTGAACAGGGAAGGGTCCTCGTGTAACAACCAGGCTGCAAACAAACCGCCCAACGAATAGCCCATTATTCCTCTGTCTGCCGGGTTGGCGCGATAATTCTTCTCTATAAGTGGAATGAGTTCAAGCTTTATGAATTCGAGAAAGTCCGGACCACCGCCGGAAGCGGGTATCATCATGGCGTATTCTCCAAGTTTCTCAGGAGGAATATGATTTGGCGTGTAATCACGTGCCCGGTTAAAAATGAAAGCGGGGACGTCACCCTTAAAAGAAACTCCAACAAGGATGACGGGCTCGATCGCCTGGGTGAACGAAGCTATGAAATACGCATCACTCATTATTCCCGTTGTCATCCAGGCGTCAAGGTAGTAGAGCACAGGGAACTTCGTGTCGGTCCGGTCGTAGTCAGGCGGGAGCGTGATCATCAGCTCGTAGGTCATATCTTTAACGTGGCTGGATGGGAGCTGGATTACCCGCGTGTTTCTCAGGGTAGCCTGATCCTGGCCCAGGGTTTTCACGCCGGGAAGAAGGATCAGGATAACGCCGATGATGAAGAGGGAGGTTCTTTTTTTCATCAGCAGGCGGTTGGTGGGTTTAGGCGGTTTGCAGCCGGCCTGTTGGGCTCACCGGTAACAGGGCCGACCAACTAATTTAGTAAATGGCCCGGGCATATCAAAGGGGAACCTGAATACTGTTCTTCCTTAGCCCGTACATCCGGTTTAGTGGGTAGTGCCAGAGCCGCCTTGTGTGCGTTTACATAGCATTGATCCGTACAGCCGGGCAATTAACGAAAATCCCACAACATAAAGTGAGGGTATCCGTTTACTCAGGTGTCATAAAATAAATGGAAAAATGACATGAATACGAAAGCTAGTTCACGGGCAATTGAAGCCTATTCGTACCTTAATCGCTTCAAAATAGCCCAAATGAACCTTAACCAGTTGATTTGGGAGGAGCGGGTAAGGAAGCGGCTGGAAAGAAGTAAAGAGCAGGCATAGGGCATACCTGCCTTGAGATGCGTTGTTGCTGGCCTTGATCCCTGCGGGGACCGGGTCGGCTTGCCTGACGGTC
>DATBVZ010000117.1:0-2943 GCA_036515095.1 Cyclobacteriaceae bacterium
GGCGGGGTTGAACGAAAAATACCCGATCCCGATGCCCAGGGCCAAAAGAACAACGGAAATAATAAGCAGTATGCTTGACCTCACTATGCCACTTTTGTTGGTAAACCCGCAAAGCCAAAGGTAAGAAATACCCGGCTTCTACCGTGAAGGATCAAATTTGATGCCGCCAAACATGTAAAGGTATACAATGCGCGAGTACCGGTAATTGAGTGGCGCCATGACGATGGTAACCAGGACAACCGCGCCAATATACGTCCATTCCGAAGGATCGCCGGCGACGTAGAATACGATGCTGATCGTAACGATGAAAACGATCGCAAACGCATAGCTGACGTACATCGCGCCCTGATAAAATCCCGGCTCCGGCTGAAACATGACACCACAGTTCGGGCAGGTGCTGTTCATGACATTGAATTTTGACAACCGCGATGCCGGATAGGTGAAGATTTCACCCTCGCGGCAGCGGGGGCATTTACCATGAAGCAACGCGTTTGACAGACTTCGTACGGCCATGTTTACTTGAAGATTTATACCAGAAATATCCGATCAGGACAACGGCGAGATAAGGCATCGCCAACAGGTAAAGAATGCCTGTATTAATGCCAGCGGCAATCCCCGGATTCCCATTACTGAAGTTGTTTTCCAATTGCGTACGGCACATCGCGCACTGTGCCAGCACCGGTGAAACATTGGCCAACAGAAAAAAGCACGATACAAAAAAGATCCTAATCGCCATTTTATTCATAACAACAGAACGCGTTCCTCCATTCCTTCCGGGTATTAAAAATGTTTCAAGAATAGTAGGGACTGATCATCAGGTACACAATCACACCGGTGACGGCGACATAAAGCCAAACCGGAAACGTAAATCTAGCCAATGCGCGGTGCCTTTCAAAATCGCCGGAAAGGGCGCGGACAAAGGTAAACAGAACCAGGGGTATAACGCCCACGGAAAGCAGAATATGACTCACCAGGATAAAGAAATAAATACGCCGGATCCACCCTTCCCCGCCAAAGGGCGTCGACTCACTGGTCATGTGATAAAGCACATACATGATCAGGAAGAGGCAGGAAAGTACAATGCATGTTTTCATGAGCCGGCGGTGCAGGATCACCCGCTTGTTTTTGATGGCTGCCACCGCCGTGATCAGGAGTATTGCCGTGAGCCCGTTGATCGTTGCGTATACGGGCGGGAGGAAGGAGAGATCATATCCTTCGATCTTCACACCAAACAAAATGGCAATCGTCAGCGGAACGAGTACAGATAAAACGATGATTTGTTTCCGGTATGGATCCTGATTGCTTTTCATTTAGTATTTTCCCAGAATTATTTTGAGTTCCACCGTCATCCTGTCAATATCCTCCAGCGAGGCCGCGTCATATTGTCCCCTGATCCTTCCTACGCTGTCTACCAGCGCCACCGTCGCTTTTCCGGAAAGCAGGAAGACACACCGGCGAAGCGTATCGGAATCAGGACCTGCATCCCCCATTCGTTTGAAGGCAACCGGATCATCCCCAAACATGGCTTCGGCTCTCCTGACAAGCCGGTCACCGCCTCCCGCGTTTCCTTCCGCGGGAAGAAAGGTAACAACTACCAGCTCAATACGGGCATCAAACGGCAATGAGGCACGCACCGAATCCGGTATCGCGTAAGGCCAGTCATAACGGTACCTGCACAGTGAATCAGGAAGCTCAGCTTCCGACTGAAATAATGGTGGAACGCTGAATTCGTTCCGTCCGAAGAATTTAAGAAAGAGAAATACCGCTACCGGAAGTACCAGCGAAGCAATGAGATAGAAAAGCTTCCTTCCCTTCATGCGGCTAAAAAAAGAGGCTTAAGTTCCCACCTAAGCCTCAACGTTTTGATTTCCGGCATTTCAGAATCGTACATCTGCGATAGCCATCCCCTCATACACGAATGCAACCAGCATCCAGACCACAAAGATCATGGGAATGAGAATTGACCAGAAGAGTACTTTCACCTCGTACCGCAGGTGCATGAACTCCCCCACAATATACGCTGCCTTGACAATCGTAAGACCGACAAACATCGATACTTTCAGCGGTCCGCCAGGCATCGTGAATGCGATAAGAAACTCGACAGCAGTTACGGCACCAAGTATTCCCGCGACCGTCCAGAGCCTCCTGATCTTTTCTTTATCCGGAGGAATTACGTGTACATCCGGTGTTTCTTCTGCATGCGCCATAATTAACATTTTTGTTCTTGCAACTTCATTTTAGGATCAGAATGTCTATACCAGGTAGAAGAAGGTAAATACAAAAACCCAGACCAGGTCAACAAAGTGCCAGTAGAGACCGACCTTTTCCACCATCTCGTAATGCCCCCGCCTGTTGTATACGCCCGTTACTGCATTATAATAGACGAGGAAATTCAGGCAAACACCGCTAAAAACGTGAAAGCCATGAAAGCCGGTTATGAAGAAAAAGAACGCCGCAAAGTCCGGCGGACCGTATTCATTATGCGACAGCGAGGCTCCCACACCCGATCCATGAATAAAGTGCGTCCATTCCCATGCCTGGCAACTCAGGAACGTGATGCCTCCAAGTATTGTCCAGAGCATCCATTTCTCCACCTGCCTTCGGTCCATACGGTGCCCTGCCTCAACGGCAAGCACCATGGTCACGCTGCTCATGATCAAAATAAATGTCATTATCCCAACGAAGACCAGGGGCAATGTTACTCCATGCAGGAAGGGTACAGCCTCATATACTTTTTCCGGTATGGGCCAGTATGCCTGGGAGAAAACAAAATCTTCCACGGGGCCCGTATAGGCCTGGTGCGATGAGCGAACCAACCCGTACGTGATGAGCAAGGCAGAGAAAGTAAAGGCGTCAGAAAGGAGGAAGAACCACATCATGAGTTTGCCGTAGCTGACACCCATAGGGGAAACCCCACCATCCCAGGTGGTCCTGCCCGGTGCC
>DATBVZ010000118.1:0-10990 GCA_036515095.1 Cyclobacteriaceae bacterium
TGCTGCCTGTTCGTCGTTGATCAGGAGCTGACCAATTTCCTGTACATACCCTTTCCGGAGGACTGATGGGGGGTGGGGGTATAGCCTGTATGTTTAAAGCAAAAAAGGCCCCGAGGTTCTAATTTAGGGTATTGAATCAATAAACTAGAAAACCTCAAGGCCCATGAATCATCAACAAGTTAGTAAAAAACTAGATTTCCTCGGGGAGGAGATTTATGTGGGAATCGACGTTCATAAGAAGCATTGGAACGTGTTTATCATGAGCAAGCACAAAGAGCACAAAGGATTTTCGCAACCGCCCGAAGCAGCTATTTTAGCCAGGTATCTGAGAAGTAATTTTCCAGGGGCGAGCTGTTACAGTGTGTACGAGGCAGGTTTCTGTGGATTTTGGCCGCACCAGGATTTGCTGAAGGAGGGTATTCATAACATTGTGGTCAATCCGGCCGATGTTCCTTCGATGGATAAGGAAAAGAAAAACAAGTCCGACAAGGTGGATTGTCGAAAACTCTGCAAAAGATTACGCAGCGGTGACTTGGAGAGTATCTACGTTCCGGATCGTATTCAATTGGAAGATCGGGAGCTGGTGCGCTTGAGGATGAAACTCACACGAGATGAAAGACGCTGTAAATGTCGCATTAAGGGAATGCTCAACTTTTACGGAATTAAGTGTTCATCGTCGGGTTGGTCTAAGGTTTTCATAAACTGGTTGAAAGGACTAAAACTCAGCACTACCAGCGGAACATTTGCCTTACAAACCCTCATACAAGAACTTGAACAGATCTCCGATCTAAGGAAACGGGTTGCCAGGCAATTGCGGATTTTAATAAAAGATGACAACTATGCGGAGCTGATCAAATTGCTTTACAGCATTCCAGGTGTTGGCTTGGTTACAGCGCTGACCTTTTTGACAGAGGTAGGTGATACGTCTCGTTTTAAGCGAGTTGATCAATTATGTAACTATATCGGCTTGGTCCCTTCGTTACATAGCTCAGGAGACAAGGAGCATGTCGGAAACCTCACGCCACGGAAAAACACTCATATCATGGCAGTTCTAATCGAAAGTGCCTGGACTGCTGTTGGCAAGGATCCGGCCTTAATACATGCTTATCATAAACTGTGCAGGCGGATGAAGGGGCAAGAGGCCATTATTCGTATAGCTCGCAAATTGATTGCAAGAATGCGATACGTATTGCTTAATCACACTCAGTATCAACTAAGAGTTGCAGCCTGATATGAAAAAGCCATCGAAAAGGTATACATGCATCGTAAAGGCAGGTCCTGACAAGTTTGTCAAATACCGGCTTAATGACTTGATAAAGTTTACTACTTTCCTTGATCGCAATTGGTGTGAGTGGAGATGGTTCAATGTATTTGATAATCAAAGCAGACTTCAGGTTGCCAATTTTACTAAAAACCACAGGCCTGCTTCGCCACGAATTTGATGGATGGTACCAACAATAGACTATATCATTAAAATCTTTCTAATCCTATTATGGGGAGTGATCGCTTTATACCCCTTGCAGCCTTTGATCTACAACGGTCTCCGGTCTGCTCTGTATAGCCTGCGACCTCCCCTCTTTTCATAATAAAACAGGACTGCAGCTTCCATGTAAATGGTAGTCTGCTTATAGAAGGCTCGATTGAAAGAATTTGATGATAAAAATTGAACTGATTTTTATGTAGTAAGGCTAGAACTATATAAAATAAAAACCTTGTGCCCCTTGCACTTTAACATAGAAAGGGGTATAAGGGTATAAGGGTATAAGGGTATAGAGGTGTAGAGGAATGTGTGGTAGTAGCTGGAAGGAAATAGGCTAAACGTTGCATTCCGTCGAGCCCCAGAGGAGCGTCCATATAGAGATATAAAGCGTTAGGCGGAAATACATTCAATTCTTCAACCTTCCTGCCCTGCTGAAGGCCGGTGCGAGGCGGCAGACTCTTCAACCCCTCAACCTTATTTTCTAAAATGGTCCCAGCCTTGCGCTTTCAGCGGCACGGTTTGTTCGCCCTTGGTGATCATGATATGCTGATCCTTCTGATCGTGGATGTACCCGATAAAGTGAATATCCGGATGCATCCTGATTTTTTCGTAGTCGCCCTGTGCAATGGTAAACAGCAACTCATAATCCTCGCCACCATTCAATGCGCAGGTGACGGGATCAAGGTGGAATTCCAGGGCAGTATCGTACGTAAGTCTGTCGACAGGTATCTTATCCTCAAAGATCCGCACACCAACGTCCGACATCGTACCGATGTGAATCAGCTCGGAGGCCAATCCATCGGATATATCGATCATCGAAGTGGGTTTTATACCGAATTCGCCAAGGTCATGGACAACGTCGGTTCTTGCCTCCGGCCTCAGCATCCGTCCGACCAGGTACTCATAATTCTCCAACGCCGGCTGCATATCGGGGTTGCTCAGGAACACCTGCTTTTCGCGTTCAAGCACCTGAAGTCCCAGGTAAGCGGCGCCGAGATCACCGGTGACACAAATAATGTCGGTTGGCCTGGCTCCGCTGCGGTATGTTATTTTTTCCCTGGCGGCCCTGCCAAGAACAGAGACAGAAAGCACCAGTCCCGACACGGATGACGTTGTGTCACCGCCGACCAGGTCTACCTTATAATTGTCGCATGCCGACCTAATTCCTGCGTACAGCTCGTCTATTGCGGCAACGGAAAACCGGTTGCTGACGGCCATGCTGACGGTGATCTGTTCCGGGCGGCCGTTCATAGCGGCGATGTCAGAAACATTCACCACTACGGCCTTATATCCTACATGACGAATGGGAAAATAGGAAAGATCAAAGTGGATTCCTTCTACCAGCATATCGGTGGCGAGCAGAATGCAATCACCGCCATCCGCGCTGATTACCGCGGCATCATCCCCTATGCCGGTCAGCGAACTCTCGTTGTGCAGCCGGGTATTGCGATGAATGCGGTCAATAAGCCCGAATTCACCCAGCTCGTTTATTTCCACCCTGTTTTCGCTCATCGCTGGAATTTAATACCCCGAATTGCCGGAGAAAAACTTCAATTGTGTCCCAAAACTAACGTTATTAAAGTAACCCTCCTTTTTTAACGTAACTTTAGGGAATTATTCAGCATCCTTTTTTAATCTGAAATGAAAAGATTTTTTGCACTTATGATTGCGGTATTGGTGGTGCTCAGTTCATGCGGCCCAAAACCCATGTATAAGACAAGGGAAGGGAAAAAGAAGCTGAAGCACTACAACGCTTTGCAATTCAACGACCGCCGGGGGAAGTAGTGTGTTTATGTGCTTAGGTGTTTGCGTGTTGAGGTATTCAGGTTAGGGAGTTTTTCTTCGCACAGCTCCACAAGTACTCCGTTTGCCGTTTTTGGATGCAGGAAGCAAATGCGCTTGTTGTCGGCGCCATCCACGGGTATAGGGTTGACTACCGCAAATCCCTGCTTTTCATAGTATTTTACGGAATTCTCAAGATCGGCGACCTCAAAGGCCAGATGATGCAATCCCTCCCCCCTCTTTTCGATGAACCGGGCTATTGCCGAATCGGGATTCGTGGGTTCAAGCAATTCGATTTTCACTCCTGAGACATCAAAAAACGATGTTTTTACCCCTTCGGACTCAACAACTTCGATCTTGTAATGCTCCCGGCCGAGCAGTTTTGCGAAAACGTCATTGGAATGGGCGATATTCCTGACCGCGATGCCTATATGTTCTAGTCTTTCCATAATTCACTAACTTTGTACTTCAAAAATGAAACTTTTTAGGTTTGAAGATAGTTTTTTGCCAATGTATTGAAGGATACGTTTCCTGTGCGCTGGCAACGTGTCGGTTATCATAAAATAGTTACCTGCAAATGATCACTGTTACTGAGAAAGCAAAGGAAAGGATTGTCGAACTTCGCGGCGAGGAAGGCCGGTCGCCCGAACACAACATCCGCGTGTCCGTCAAAGGCGGAGGCTGTTCCGGGTTGATGTACGACCTTGACTTCGACGATAAAGTAAACCCGGCCGACCAGGTATTTGAGGATAAAGGTATTAAGATCCTGGTAGACAAAAAGAGTCTGCTTTACCTTCTGGGCACAGTGCTTGATTTTTCTGATGGTCTGAACGGCAAGGGCTTCCAATTCATTAACCCCAACGCTTCCAGGACCTGCGGATGCGGCGAAAGCTTTGCCGTATAGAATGATTTCCCGGCCGTCACCCGCTTCATTCCACATGAAATACCAATGAACCCCAAAAGCTTTGCCAGTCGGCTTTCTCACCACTGGTGGGGACCATTCTCACCACGCTGATCATCCAGTCACCATCATTAAAGATCCTTACGTCAACAGTGCCATCCTGCTGCGAATAAATTGGCTGCATAAAGGTTTTGCCGTCCTTCCTGTTCCAGACAAAAGCCCTGGCTCCGAAATCCGGTTTCCCGTTAAAGAGGATTTTGAACTGCACCATGTCACCCTTTCTGATCGTTGACGTATTCTTGCCGGGGACGATCTCAAGCGGCAAGCCCGTTGACCTTACGGATGCGTTATCTGTATTTTCCCCAACCTGCACCATCACTTGCGCAATACGGCGGTACATTTCGCGGCCAGGCTCGTCTGTACTGTTGATCTTCTTACGCAGTGCGATGACGTTGTCCAGGGCATTTTCCTTCAGGTATTCATTGAATCGTTCAGCCGGCAATTCGACGAAAGCGTTGTTGCCTTCCATAGTGATCTGATACGTACCCTCTTTCACAGCCGGGATGAGCAGGTGATCTTTGTTACCGGCCCTTGCCTGCGAAGTCAGATCCGATACAGCAGAATTGGCGTGCAACAAGACGGACCGGATCCGCTCTGAACGAAGATTCCAGGTCTCGCCTGCAAAGTTTTCACCGACGCTGAATCGTATGCGGATGGTGTCGCCCGGAACGTATACGAACTTGTCGGGCATCATCCAGAATTCCTGGGCCGCCAGATCCATCCTGAATATCAGGAGCAACGTCACGATAACAATTCCTTTTGAAGCCAAAACAAACCGGTTATAATTATGTCATTCCTTTTATTCGGTACGAAGGCACGGATCAGGCATTCATCAACTCCTCGATCTCTTCGGCTTCAATGGGTATGTTTTTCATGAGATCATCAGCGCCCCTGGCAGTGATCACTACATTATTTTCAATGCGTACACCCAGCCCTTCGTCCGGAATATAAATTCCCGGCTCTACGGTCCATACCATTCCGGCTTTCACCTGATGATGCATGCTACCCACATCGTGGACATCCAGACCAAGCATGTGGCCCGTTCCGTGCATGTAGTATTTCATGAATAACGGCTTTGCGGGATCCTGATTCCGGATATCTTTCTTCGCAATCAGTTTAAGCCGGATCAACTCGCTCTCCATGATCTTCTGCACCTCCTTGTGGTACTCGAAGTAACGAACGCCCGGTTTCAGAAGTTTTATTGCCTGACGTTGTACGCGCAGTACCGCATTGTAAACCTCCTTCTGACGGCGGGTAAATTTACCGTTAACAGGAATCGTGCGAGTCAGATCAGCGTTGTAGTTGGCGTATTCAGCGCCCACATCCAGGAGCAGAATATCGCCGTCTTTGCATACCTGATCGTTGCGGATGTAATGCAGAACGCAGGAATTCGCACCCGAGGCAATTATCGGCTCATAGGCGAATCCGCGTGAGCCGTCGCGAAGGAATTCGTGCATGTATTCAGCTTCGATCTCGTACTCCATTACGCCCGGAGTCACGAATTTGAGCACGCGCCGAAAAGCTTTGCCGGTGATATCCACCGCACGCTGCATCAGCTCAATTTCGCGTTTGGATTTGGTCACGCGGAGTTTATGCATCAGGGGCGCCAATCGCTCGTATTTATGGAGCGGATATTTTTCCCTGCACCACCGGATGAATCGGGCATCGCGACTTTCTACTTCAGTATCAGCGCGGTAATGGTCGTTGGTGTTTAAATACACATACTCCACATCACCCATAACCATCATGGTATTGAACAGCTTCGGAAACTCGGATGTCCAGACAACGGTTTGAACCCCTGTCAGTTCCCGTGCCTCTTCTCTTGTAAGCTTGCGGCCCTCCCAGGTAGCGATCGCCTCATTCGTTTCACGCAGGAAGAGCACCTCCCGGTACTTTTTCTCAGGAAAATCCGGACACAATACGAGGATCGTCTCTTCCTGGTCCACCCCCGTCAGGTAAAAGAGGTCACTGTTCTGCCGGAACCTCATCGTGCCATCGGAATTGGTAGGCAAAATATCATTCGCATTCAGAACAGCCAGTGATCCCGGCAGCAATTCTTTCAGCAGCCGCTTACGGTTCAGCACAAAGAGTTCTTTGCCAATACTTTCGTATCTCATCTTCTCTTTCTAATTTGTGTCCCTGCAATTTAATCAAATCCACATGAAGCCTGTCAAATTCCTGCTTATTGTCATCTGTCTGTTTTCTGTTGTTGCTACGCCCGCCACGGCGCAGGCGACCTATGCACCGTCACCCGAAAATAGCAATGCGCGCGAATGGTTTCAGGATGCGCGGTTTGGTCTGTTCATTCACTGGGGGGTTTACAGCGTTCTGGGTGATGGCGAATGGGTGATGAACAACCAGCAGATCCCCGTAGAGCTGTACGAGAAAATTCCAAACTTTTTCAATCCGACTGCCTTTGATCCTAAAGAATGGGTCGAAATGGTCAAGGCCGCCGGAATGAAATATATTACGATTACCAGCAAGCACCACGACGGCTTTGCGATGTACGACAGCAAGGTTTCCGATTATGACGTGGTGGATCGTACACCCTACAGGAAAGACATCATAAAAATGCTTGCTGACGAATGTCATCGTCAGGGAATCAAGCTCTTCTTGTATCACTCGCAGCTCGACTGGCATCATCCCGACTATTACCCGCGCGGAAGAACCGGTGGATCAACCGGCCGGCCGGACAGCGGCGACTGGAACCGCTACCTCGACTATATGGACACCCAGCTCACGGAGCTGCTTTCCAACTACGGCGAGATCGGAGGAATCTGGTTCGACGGCATGTGGGATAAGCCCGATGCCGACTGGCGTCTGGAAAAGACGTATTCGCTGATCCATAAACTGCAGCCGTCCGCGCTGGTAGGCAGCAACCATCACCGGGCCCCCTATCCCGGGGAAGATTTTCAGATGTTTGAAAAAGATTTGCCGGGGCACAACACAACCGGATTTTCCGCGGATTCGAAGGTTGGTGATGTGCCGTTGGAAACGTGCGAGACCATAAACAACTCATGGGGTTTCAACCTTAAGGATACCAGAAACAAAAGCAGCAAGGACCTCATTCAATACCTGATCAAAGCGGCTGGATACAATGCCAATTTTCTGCTGAATGTCGGACCTATGCCGAATGGACAGATCCAGCCCGATCACATCACCCTGCTGAAACAGATCGGCGAATGGCTGTCCAAAAATGGCGAAACCATTTATGGGACGGAGGGTGGACCCCTTAGCGCCCGCGATTGGGGCGTGACCACTCAAAAAGGAAATCGCGTATTTGTCCATATCCTGGACTGGCAAGATGAATCGTTGCTCATCCCGTCGTGGGGAAAGAAGGTACGAACTGCCAGACTGTTCGCTGACGGAACACCGGTCAAGTTCGTTCAGAATAACTACGGTATTGTGATCCATGTTCCCAAAGCACAACACAATGATATCGACACTATTGTCGAACTGGAGGTAAGGTGATTGCACACGAGCGGAGGCGGGTGGAGGCCTCCGGAATTTCCCCTCAAATTGCTTCTTTTCAGGCCGGCTCAATGTCACCCGGTCAAGCCTGTCACCATACAGCCAGGGGATTGCTTTTCTCCTCATACCGGTTGGTTATTTCTGCTTTATCAATAGTCCGGGAAGGTAATTCTTACTAACTTATATACGTCTTGCAGAGGGGATCAGGAAGGATCTGATCGTCAATTTCTGTTGACGGTGGGCAGTATGCTCAAAGGTGTTGGAATGGTTATTTGCCATGGTCAACTGTACCAAAATCAGATTGACCGTGGGAATCCAATGGAACAAAATAGAATCAGAGGAATGGCCGGGAAGCCCGTTCACCAAAAGTCAGGCGAAAGTGATGGCCACTGTGTATCCACAAAAATCGTTTAGCCATGAAACCCAGGACAATTATTTTATGCACCCTGTTATGCCTAGCGTTCGTACACGTATGCGCACAGAAAATCGGGCTGCTGATGGACAGCTATGTTATAGACCGATGGTACCTGGATCAAAAGTTGTTCACCGACAGAGTCAAAGCCCTGGGCGGAGAATGCATTGTTGAAGTACCCCATGGGGATCCTGAGGAGCAGATCAGGCTTGGAAAAAAACTAATTGACGGCGGTGTTGATGTGCTGGTGATCGTTCCGTCAGATTCCAGGAAGGCGGCGGCAATTGTCCAGGCCGCGAACGAAAAGAAGATCCCGGTCATTTCTTATGACCGTCTGATCCTGAGTGACGGATTGTCATTTTACATTTCCTACAATAATACAATGGTGGGCAACCTCCAGGCCGAGTACGTGCTTAAGAAGGTGCCCAGAGGAAAATACCTGCTGATTAACGGACCACCAACGGATTACAATGCCGTGTTGTTCAGAAAAGGCCAAATGGATGTCCTCAAGCCTCACATCGACAAGGGAGCGGTAGAATTGGTGGGCGACATCATCCTGAACGAATGGAGTGAGATCGAAGCGTTGATGAGAATCGATGAATTGTTCTCCACTTCCTCCGTCAAACCCGACGTAATCATTGCTGCTAACGACGCCCTGGCAACCGGTACAATTCAGGCGCTCCCCGTCGACCTCGTGGGTAGGGTGATGGTGACCGGCCAGGACGCTGAGCTAATAGCTTTAAAGCACATTATCGCGGGGAGTCAGGCGATGACAGTATATAAACCCATTAAGGATCTTGCTTACCGCGCCGCCGAAATTGCCATGGGATTTGCAAAGGGCAAATCGCCGAAGAATTCAACCCGGCTAAAGACCGAAGAGGTGGAAGTGGATGCGATCCTGCTTAATCCCGTCGTGGTTGACAAACAGAATTACCGGAGTACCGTCGTGCAGGACGGCCATGTGTCGCTTTCGGAAGTCCAGGGAAGCATAAAGTAGCTCACCGGGATAATCTGAGATCTCCCGGGATCTTCTCAGTCCCGGCAACAGACTGATCTTATCGGCTAACCTCGTCCGTGCCTACCCAGTTTATCAGCACAAAGGTTACCAGCAGACCGGAAAAGACACCCTCGAGGGCTACAATGAAGGCAGCTATGTACGCATTGAGGTACCGGCCCATTGGTTCGCCATCGATAATGGCTTGCATCATCGTGTCGTCTATCTTCATGTAGATAAACAAGAAAACCGCGAATAGCAATGAACCGATGGCCGCTGTTGAAAAACCGGTGATCAGTGCCCTGAAATAGTTCAGGCGCATTTCATTCGTTTCCTTTAACTTCCGTAAGGCAAAATAAATCCCGGCAACCAGGATGAGCAGATTCAGCAGCCTCAATTCAACATAGTGGGCAAGGCCGGTTACTTTCATGACCAGAAAGTACGCGATAAGACCCAGCGCAATTCGCAAGCCGTAACTCTCGGGGATTCTCTTGGGATTGTTGAAGAAGCTCATCGGGGCGGTGGTTTGATATATTCTAATTTTTGAATTTTAGCGCAGAATACCAAGCGTTTTCCCTTCAATAAATTTTATACTTTCACACCAATTCCTTTTTGGAATCCATAATTTTATGTCAACCACCGGGAGATACTCTGTTTGTGACCTCTGTAAGGCAAAATGATACGTCCGTTGTTGAATGTGACACGCCAGGTAATGGACTTCGGCGGGGAGGTCAACTGAAGAATTGCACTGTCATCTACAGGATCTGCTCTTGACTACGATACCGTATGGCTAGGATTATCGCTGCAGGACTGCTGGCCGCCGTTGTACTGGTGGTCGTCGCCGACTATTTACTTCCAAAAAAAGTACGGTTGGCCAGGAGTATTAGCGTTGCGGCCCCGCCATCCTATCTCTTCGAAGAGATTGACGATCTTGAAAAATGGCCACGATGGGCATACTGGTTTTCGAATGATCCTGATCATCGGATCATCTATGGTGAAAAGAGAGTCGGAATCGAGGCAGAAAGCACATGGGAAAGCAGGTGGGGCAAAGGAAAATTGACCATACTTTCGCACCGTGACGATGAAATGGTCCGTACAATTATCGAATTCTCAGAAAAGGGCACGGCAAGCTGGGACTTTAAAATGAGACCGGACAGCGCTGACAGCAGCATAACAGTTCTCGCTATGGAAATCGAATACACAAATGGAGATGATTTTCCCGGCGGGTGGAAACGGCTTCTTTTCGGTACCAGGCTCGCCCCTGCTCTGGACCACAACCTCAGGACGTTGAAACAACTGGCCGAAATGAAGCCCCGGTTTTCACCGGAGCTAACCCTGGAATCAATTGCGCCAACCTATTACGTAAGCATCATTCGCTCAATTCCGGCAACCGAACGCAAGAATGCTCTTACGCAAATACAACGCACGCACGACAGCCTCACCAAGTTGCTTCGGGAATCCAACATTCCTCCTGCCGGAGATCCGTTTTGCCGGTTTACGATGCCTGATGACTCGCAATTCCGTTTGGAATGTGGCATTTTTGTATCACCAGATGCTCCGGTGCCCGCAATATACCCCATTCATCAATTGTATAGTGGCTATGTAATCCGGGGAATCGATCACGGGGCTTACGACAACGTAAATGAAACACATGCTGAAGTAAGGCGTTACATTCGGTATAAGGAATATGAGATGGACGGTGATCCGTGGGAGGTATATATCAGGGATCCGGCAAATGAAAACGATACCAGCCGGTGGGTTACCGAAGTGTATTATCCGGTGCGGGGGGTGGCCGGCAATCGGTAATTGGTGATCGGTAAGGAAAGTAAGAGGCTTTGCCCGTGCTCCGGCGCCGACGCCGTCTCCGCTGGCTGGCGGATATGGCGTCGC
>DATBVZ010000119.1:0-5626 GCA_036515095.1 Cyclobacteriaceae bacterium
ACCGCCGTCGAAAGGGTTATCCACTTCCAGCTGCGTTCTGTACCATCCCGGACCCCGGTAATAACCTTTGTCCGGGTCGACCGCATCCGCCGCATTAAAGCAGTGCGGAAGTTCTACGTTTTCCCATGACGGGACGCTTTCGGGCGATCCTTTTCTGCTGTAACGCCACGCTTCCCATATGCCTCCAAGGTCACCCGTGAAAAATTCCCAACCGGAAATAAGCCGGGTTGAATAGCGTTGACAATAGGCTTCAATAGCAGCGAAGACCGGTAGCAGTAACAAAAGGATCAGCAAAGTTGCCTTTGTCCTCATGAGGCTCTCAGCTTCTTCATAGGATAACTGACAAAGCAACAGGCAGGAAGGGAACCTGAAGGCCGGTGACTTAGGTCCTCCTTACCCGTCAAGCCCAACGTTTCAGTTCGTTCTCGTGATTGAGGCATTTTCTCTTGTTTGATCGGCAATTTCCTGCAGATCGGTCATAAGGGAGGTGGTTAATGGTATCAATGAGGGATACAAATCGTTCAACAGAATTTTTTTGATTCCAATGGCAATAGGCTTATATCATCAGTCATTAGGTGATTTGCCCTGACAAGCGCAAATCCATTGGTGCTTCGCTCAGGGATACCTGGTACCTGCCGATCCCCTTAAGTACGATATAAGGTTTTTGGCACAGATCAGTGCCGCGTGAGTTTTCTGGCCGGACTTACCCGGTACTTTCCTCGTCCGGATCCCTTAATGTATTCGTCCCATCAAAATGTTTCATTGGGTTACCATCGGTAGAAAAACGGGCACATAATTGGGCCGATCGCTCGAATTGTATTGTCAATTCACCCGCGACAGTGTGCGATAACACATCCGAAGACTGATGGGTTTTGATTTTAAATGTGTTAATTTCGATTGCGGTAACGGTTGTACAATATGGAAATCCGGTTTCAGCGTGCCCATTCAAAATTCACTCTGGCATTACTGCTTGTATTTACGGTACCATCCGGGTTATGCAATTTGCATGCGCAAGGGCCTCACCCATACATTTTTGACCACCTCACGGTGGACGAAGGGCTCTCGCAAAGCACCGTGTTTGCCATCACAAAAGATACCGACGGCTACATGTGGTTTGGAACCCGTGATGGACTGAGCCGTTACGATTCCCGGAATTTCAAGATTTACCGCAATAAAGTGAATGACCCCACCAGTCTTTCCGGGAACAGCATTCAGTGTTTGTTCATTGATGCCGAAAAGCAACTCTGGATTGGAACCAATGAGGGTATCAGCATTTACAATCCTGCCCGGGATAATTTTATTCAAAGCAAATTGAATCCTGAAGTAAAAGAGCGTTTATCCAACAATCACGTAACTGCTATTGCCGAAGACAGGGACGGCGTGATATGGGTGGCAACGCTTGGAGGTCTCAATAAAGTTGTTTCAAAAGAGCCGCTTCGGTATCAGCATTTCCAGCATGATGAAGGTAATCCAACCAGTATAATTAACAGTGAAGTGCGGGCGCTTTACCGCGACAAACAAGGTGAACTCTGGATTGGCACCTCAAGAGGCGTATCCCGGCTTATGAAATCAGCCGACGGAAGTATAGGATTCCTGAATTATCCGCTTGCATCCCGCCAGCTGATACGAAAGAGTTGGATCAATTGCCTCAACGAAGACGATCAGGGGAACCTGTTGATTGGTACAGAAGAGAACGGTATCAAGATACTCGATAAAAAAACCGGAACAATCAGCTCCCTTACGCTGGATGACCTTGCCGGCCGACCCATCGAAAGCGTACGAGTCATCGAACGAAATGGCAACCACGAATTTTGGCTTGGAACAATTGATGGTCTCTATATTTACAATGACCTAAAGAATAGTGTTACTGCCCTTCGAAATGACCCGGAAGACAACACTACCCTTGCCGACAACTCCGTCAGGTCAATATTTATCGATCCTTCCGGAACGTATTGGATCGGCACATTTTATGGCGGTGTGAATAGCTACAGCCCCCTGTCACGCCAATTCGGGGAAGTAGCCCTCATCAACAAGACAAATCAGAAGGCTTACAAAGTAGCCGGCGCAATGGTGACAGACAACAACGATAACCTGTGGATTAGTACGGACGGAAACGGATTGTATTGCCTTAATGGCCTGGGGGAAACGATCAAACAATATAAACACAACCCGAATGATCCTTCTTCTCTAAGTCACAATAAAATAAAAAGCCTGCTGCTGGATGACGAAGGGTTGTGGATTGGAACGATCAATGGACTCAATTACCTGAGTTTTCACGATGGAAAGATCAACCATTTTTTCAACGAGCCGGGCAACCCCGGTTCCATTTCTGATAATCGGATCTATGACATAAAGAAAGATTACGAAGACAACATTTGGATTGCCACTTATCGCGGCGGGTTATGCCGATTTAGCAAGGAAACCCAAGCGTTTGAGCGGTACATGAACAATCCGGCGGACAAAACCTCGCTAAGCTCCGATGGTGTTACTTATATACACGAAGACTTTGAAAATAATTTATGGATCGGAACGATCTCAGGCCTCAATAAAAAACCGAAAGGAAAGGCGATCTTCGAACATCATGGCAATCATGTTGATACAAATCCAACTGGTGGCGGCGATTACATTCTTTGTATTTATGAAGACAAAAACAAAAACCTGTGGATTGGAACCCGCGATACAGGCCTGAAATTGAAGGTGCCGGGGAATCCGGAGATCCGCGCGTTTACGGTTGATCACGGTCTACCGGGCAACAACGTGAGCGGGATACAGGAAGATGAAAAGGGATACCTGTGGCTTAGTACAGACAACGGATTGTCAAGGCTTGATCCTTCCACCCTGGTTTTCAAAAATTACAACAAAAGTGACGGGCTCGCATGCAAGGAATTCAATTTCAATTCCTTTCATAAGGACAACAATGGTTTTCTGTACTTTGGCGGCTACAACGGTATCGTCAAATTTCATCCTGACAGCATTCGTGAAAACGATAAGGCGCCCAGCGTTCTGTTCACAAAACTGAGGATCTTTAACAAAGAAGTAGTGATTGATCCGTCAGGGAAAGGAATCCTTGCTCAAAGTCTTGCCAAAACTGCATCACTGACCTTTACCCATCGCCAGAATGTTTTTTCGGTGGAATTTGCCGGACTTAGCTTTATCAACGCAACCAAAAATCAATACGCGTACAGGCTGGAGGGATTTGAGGATCAGTGGAACTATGTAAACGATCCGGTAGCCACCTACATGAACCTTAGCCCTGGCGATTATACCCTGGTGGCCAAAGCGTCCAATAACGATGGCCTCTGGACGCAGGGACCTATTCGCCTTCACATCAATGTGCTTCCCCCTCCCTGGAAAACCTGGTGGGCTTATACCATTTATGCCTTCATTATCCTGTCCTTGCTGGTTGCCCTGCTGCGCTTCAACAAGATGCGCTGGAAACTCGCTCATGACCTGGAAATCGAGCACATGGAAAAAGAGCAACAGGAGAAGTTGCATCGCGCCAAGTTGACTTTCTTCACGAACGTAGCCCACGAGATACGAACACCATTGACCCTGATCGTCAGTCCGATTGAATTGGTGGAGGAACACTACGCCCGGGATCCATTTCTGCAACGACAGTTGCGGATAGTTAAGTCCAATACCGCACGCCTCATGCGACTCATCAGCCAGCTCCTGGATTTTCAGAAACAGGAAGCCGGAAATTTCAAATTGAAAATGCAGGTTGGCAATATTGTCGAACTGCTGAAAGAGATTGTCTTCTCGTTCACCGAGCATGCCCACTCGCGTCACGTAAAACTGAATTTTAGTGCTGACTTGGGCAAAATTGAGTTCCCTTTTGACCGGGACGAACTCGAGAAGGTATTCTGTAACCTGCTGCACAATGCCCTTAAATTTACTCCAGGTGGCGGTGAGATATCAGTCAGAATCGGCATAGCCAACGATTGGCAGCAGGATGAATCGCAATCCGTGCCCAACGTAAAGATCGTTGTTGAAGACAATGGCATCGGCATTCCCCCGGAGGATCTTGCAAAGATCTTCAATCGTTTCTTCCAGGTCGAGTACAGCAATATCAGCGAGTCCGGGTTCGGGATCGGGCTTGCTTTGGCCAAAGGCATTATCCAACTGCACGGTGGTTCGATCCATGTCGAAAGCAAAGAGGCGGAACTCGATAAACCAGGCTTCTCCAGGTTCACAATCCTCCTGCCATTGCCCGCTACAACCACTCCGTTACCTGAACAAGGAAACCACCTGGCTTTGCCGGACGCGTGCTACGCTGATCAAACTACCAACGGCAATGCGGGTGATGAGCCTGGCCTCGAGGAGGCAGGCCTCAAGGAGGCAGGCTTGACGAATGAGCGACCGATAATCCTGTTGATCGAGGACAATATTGAGATACGCTCATGCCTTAAGGAAATTTTGAATCCCTTGTATGATATCCGCGAATCAGCCAATGGTAAGGAGGCCTGGCCAATCATAACGCAGGAACTGCCCGACATCATCGTCAGCGATATTGCGATGCCGTTAATGGACGGCCTGGAATTAACCCAGCTTGTCAAGAATGACGAACGTACCAATCATATTCCGGTTATTTTGCTAACGGCCCGGGGAACAATGGAAAACCATGTGGAGGGAATGGAAACCGGCGCGGACGATTACATTACAAAACCGTTTCATGGACGAATATTGCTGTTGAAGATCCGGAACCTGCTTGCCTCCCGCGAAAAACTGAAAGAAAAGTATCATCGCGTGGTAACGCTGGAGCCAGGTCATGAAGAACTAGAGGATCCTGAAGACAAATTTCTTCTGAAGCTGAAATCCCTCCTGGAGGCAAATCTTAACGATCCTGATTTCAACGTCGCTAAACTGGTCACTGAAATCGGCATGAGCAGGCCGGTGTTGTTCAGGAAAATAAAAATGCTCACGGGTCTTTCTGTAATCGACCTAATCCGTTCGACGCGCCTGAAAAAAGCGGAAATGTTGTTGAAACAGAAGAAGATGACCATATCCGAAGTCGCTTTCACGGTAGGTTTTAACGACCCGAAATATTTCAGCAAGTCCTTCCGCTTACAGTTCGGAAAGACGCCAACCGAGTACATGGAATCTATGTAATTAATACCGTTGTCCGACCCTCTATGTTCCGCTAGGAACACAATGTTTGTAGCAAGTCTATGCATCGATGGCGTCGCGTCCTGTAGGGACGCTATGTTACTTCCGTGCGGTATCCTCAGAAGTTCGGCACCAATTGCCAGTTGAGATAGCCTTCCATACACAATGCTCCTGCTCTGACCGATCATCGCAGGGAAAAAACATACCATCCCGACGGGATGGAGGCGTTCAAGGGGAGCGTTCGGCTACAAACATCAAGGTCCCTAAGGGACTGGGTCAACGCGGCGATGATCGCAACTGATCCCAACATTTTTCACTTACCTCTCCCATAATCCGGTAAATATCCGGCAACCATCCTGCTCCGTATGGGACCATGTTGATGCAATGCACCTGCCTAAGTTCCGTTAGGAACACAATGTTTGTAGCAAGTCTATGCATCGATGGCGTCGCGTCCTGTAGGGACGCTATGTTACTTCCGTGCGGTATCCTCAGAAGTTCGGCACCAATTGCCAGTTGAGAT
>DATBVZ010000120.1:0-18777 GCA_036515095.1 Cyclobacteriaceae bacterium
TCCAATTTAACAAGATTCTCTTCCAATTCCTGTCCATCATCAGGATGCCCGGAAGCTCCGGATTCCATAATCAGCGGACCCAATTCTTCGAATTTCTTTCCTTTTTTTCCGCGTATTTCCATGAGGCAATGATTGCGTGCCGTAGCATAAAGCCAGCTTTTGAAATAGGTTACTTCATGGCTCTGTAGGGAAGAGGCCAGCTTCTCAAAGATCTGCATGACGGCATCCTTGCTCTCTTCACGGTCTTTCAGGTACCTGAGGCAAACCCCATAGACCATGGATGTGTATCGCTTGAACAGAACGCCCAGAACATCCATTTTCCCCAACTCCCTATACTGCCTTATCAGCTCGGAATCAGGGGTTTGGCGATGTGGTCCGGAAGTGTGCATTCCTGAAAATTAATAAAATACCTGAAGTTAGACCCTCAAGGACCTGACCCGTTGCTCAGGGAGCAATAAAAAAACGCAAATAGTTTTATGCAATAGCCGGGCGGAACGCATCATATGGTAAATCAAATCTTCAAGCGTATGAAAAAAGCAGCCTATGTGATGATGGTGCTGGTCATTCTGTCGACGGCATTTCATCCTGTTCAGGAAAGAACGATCACCGGTAAAATAACAAACGCATCCGATGGAAGTGCTTTGCCCGGCGTAAGTGTACACGTAAAGGGAACCCTTACTAAAACCACAAGCGACGGCGCAGGGGAGTATCGCATCAAAGTACCCGCTTCCGGTGGCATGTTGGTCTTCAGCTTTGTGGGATTCGTCTCGCAGGAATTCAGAATCGGCGTGAATGACCGCATCGACATCCGGATGGTGGAGGACTTTCAAAATCTTGATGAAGTGGCGGTAACGCAACATCTGGAGGGTAAGGTACCTGGAGTGGATCGACGGGATTGGTCGCGTAGAAAGGGCGTTGGCGCACCCGTGCACCATGAACAGGAATACAGACAACCATGGAATACAGAGGAATATGACGGGATTAGTGAAAATATTTTCCATGCGGCACTCCGCAATCCGCTTTCCACATTCTCCATCGATGTTGATGCAGCATCCTACAGCAATGTAAGGAGATTCATTCAAAACGGACAACATCCTCCTAAAGATGCAGTGCGCATTGAAGAGCTGGTCAATTATTTTGATTACGACTACGAACAGCCGACTGATGAACATCCCTTCAGGATCGTGACGGAAGTGTCAACAGCGCCCTGGAACAAAAACCACAAACTGGTTCATATTGGCTTGCAGGGCAGGGAGATCGCCACCGGTGATCTGCCTCCTTCCAATCTGGTGTTCCTGATCGACGTGTCGGGCTCAATGAACGCGCCTAACAAGCTGCCTTTGCTGAAATCTTCCTTTAAGCTACTGGTCGACCAGCTCAGAGAGGAAGATCGCGTTGCGATAGTGGTATATGCCGGCGCGGCAGGCGTCGTGCTGGATGCTACCGCAGGCAGTGACAAGCGCACTATCCTGCATGCTCTGGATAAGCTGGAAGCGGGAGGATCCACAGCAGGTGGTGCGGGTATTCGCCTGGCCTACGACATAGCCCGGGAAAATTTCACGGCGGGCGGAAATAATCGGGTTATACTCGCTACAGATGGTGATTTTAACATCGGCGAGTCGAGCAATGCTGCCATGGAGCGGTTGATCGGAAGTAAGAGGGAGGAAGGAGTCTTCCTTACTGTTCTTGGATTTGGCATGGGCAACTACAAGGACTCGAAGATGGAAACACTGGCCGACAAGGGAAACGGAAACTACGCATATATTGACAATCTTACAGAGGCCAGGAAAGTACTGGTCAGTGAGTTCGGCGGAACGCTGTTTGCCATTGCGAAGGATGTGAAGCTTCAGGTTGAATTCAATCCGGCAAAGGTAAAGGCATACCGGCTTATCGGGTACGAAAACAGGATGCTGAAAGATGAGGACTTTAACAACGACAAAAAGGATGCCGGTGACCTGGGTTCGGGTCACACTGTCACTGCGTTGTATGAGATCATTCCGGCCGGTGTTGACAGCGAATTTTTTACAGCAGATGAATTAAAATATCAGAAGAATGTGATCGACCCGGCGGCGTCCGTATCGAAAGAATTAATGACGATAAAGTTCCGCTATAAAAAGCCGGATCAGGATGTAAGCAAGCTGATGGTTCATACCCTGGCAGATAGTCATACGCCGCTTCGGGCAACTTCGGACAATTTTCGCTGGTCTGCGGCCGTGGCATCTTTTGGGATGCTCCTGAGAGAGTCGGAGTACGCGGGTGACTTCACTTACGACCGGACTATTGTGCTCGCCGAAGGTGCCAGGGGCGGCGACCCTGATGGCTACCGGACAGAGTTTATCAATATGGTCAAGTCACTCAGTCTGCTTGCCCGGAAATAATGACTGCCGGGGGTGGCTCGTTCACCTGCTGCCCCCGGGTCCCTTACCGGAAATAAGGGAATTGAAATCAAAAAACACATTATTTGAGCCGATAGACCACCTTTTAAGGCTAACTTCGGCTGTTTTTGTTATTTTTACTTTTTATGGAAGAGATGACGAAGCAGAGGTATAGTGATGGCGAAAGAACCAGCATATTTGACAATGAATTCATGCCCCACATCAATTCAATGTACAACTTTGCCTATCGGCTTACTTTGGATGAGGACGACGCTAAGGACCTTCTGCAGGACACCTATTTAAAGGCCTATCGTTTCATCGATTCGTTTCAACAAGGAACTAATGCAAAAGCATGGCTGTTTCGAATTCTGAAAAACAGTTTCATCAATGACTACCGGAAGAAGAGTAAGGAGCCTTCCAAGGTTGACTATCAGGAGGTAGAGAGTTACTATAATTCGGAAGACGTTGACCGTCAGATCACACCCGATTTGCGTGTTGAAACATTGCAGGATATGATCGGGGACGAAATATCAAATGCGCTGAATGCATTGGATGTGGATTTCAGGACCGTGATCATACTATGCGACCTTGAAGGATTCAAGTACGATGAAATGGCAAAAATTCTTGATATTCCAATTGGTACCGTTCGAAGCAGATTGCATCGTGCAAGAAACCTGCTGAAGGAGAAACTGAGTGAATACGCAAAGAAAATGGGTTATAAAAACGCCTAAACCACCTATGAGCAGTCCAGATCAAAGCCAGCAAAAGAACCCCACAAAAGTTGATTGTTTAGACATGCTTCGATTGATTTTGGATGGCGAGGCATCACCGGAAGAAAAGAAGAATTTTTTTGAAAAGCACCTGGATACGTGCATGCCTTGTTACAGGACCTATCACCTTGAAATGGCAATCCGGGATCTCCTGAAGTCGAAATGCGGAAATCATGAGGCGCCTGCCGAATTGATTGATAACATCAAAAAGATGATCAGTTCCGGGCGCTGATGGCAGGTAAGGCAATCATTTTTTCTGCGCCTTCCGGGTCAGGTAAAACTACGATTGTCCGACACCTGTTAGCTACGAATCCCGATCTGGGCTTTTCGATTTCAGCTTCCACCCGCGACAGGAGAGGAAGATCGGAAGAAGACGGTAAGGATTACTACTTTCTTACGCCGGAAGAGTTCAAGCGAAGAATAGACAATGATGAGTTTGTTGAATGGGAAGAGGTTTATGCAGGGAATTTTTACGGAACCCTTAAATCAGAGATCGAACGGGTATGGGGCGAGGGAAAGAATGTAGTATTTGATGTCGATGTCAAGGGAGGGCTGAATCTTAAGCGCTATTTCGGCGATAAAGCATTGGCTGTTTTTGTTAGTGTACCCTCGCTGGAAACCCTCAGGGAGCGCCTGAATGAAAGAGGTACGGAAACCGAAGAAAGCCTGTCGAGAAGGATTTTTAAGGCAAAATTTGAAACCTCTTTCAAAGATCAGTTTGATGCCGTACTGCTGAATGAGGACCTGGAGACATCCCTGGCGAAAGCGCAGCAACTTTACGATGCTTTTAAGAACAATCAGGTGCAGCAGCTACAACGTTAAACCCCCGCTGCCTCTCAAAAAATAATGAACGCTCATCCACTGATCGGCTTGTTCTTCGGCTCCTTTAATCCGATCCATACGGGGCACATGATCATAGCGAGCATTATGGCCGAGACTACTGACCTGGATAAGGTATGGTTTGTGGTGTCGCCGCAAAATCCGTTCAAACACAGCAAAGGACTCCTCCATGAATTCGACCGTTACGACCTCGTGCATGCCGCGGTGGCTGATAATTACAAACTGGATGTAACGGACATTGAATTCCATTTACCCAAGCCCAGCTATACCATCCATACCCTGCTGCACCTGTCGCAACGGCATCCTGAAAAGAGGTTCAAGGTTATTATCGGGGGTGATAACCTGGAGGGTTTCTCCCGGTGGAAGGGCCACCGGCAAATCCTTGAGGATTACGGACTTTATGTTTATCCACGGCCCGGCATGCAACTTTCCGAACAGAATTCACATCCCCATCTAAAGATGATCGACGCTCCGCTGTTGAACATCTCCGCCACCTTCATCAGGGACTGCATCAGGAAAGGACATTCGGTTCGCTACCTGGTGCCGGATCCGGTTGAGGAAATGATCCGTAACAAGCAATTCTACCGTTAATGCCTTTAAAAATTCTCCTCTCATTTTTTCTTTTTGCCCACACCTCACTCCCCGCCGCCACCGGCATTCGTGGTACGGTTTACGATGATAGTGGCAACCCGCTGGCATTTGCTACCATCTTTGTAAAGCAAACAGGCAGCGGAACCGTTACGAATGAAAACGGCAGGTATGAATTGACGTTGCCATCGGGACACTACGAATTCGTGTATCAGTACCTTGGTTTTGAAACCCAGGTCCGGCAAGTTGAGATCGGAAGTGCGTTTGCCGATGTTGATGTTACACTCGTGCCTCAGGTGACCGTACTCCAAACCGTAACCGTACGGGCAGGTAAGGAAGACCCTGCATACACGATTATGCGAAAGGCGATTGCCAAGGCCAGCTATCACCGAAACCAGCTCGATAGTTATTCATCGCGGGTTTACATCAAAGGCGCCGGGAAGCTAAAGGACTATCCCTGGCTGGCGAAACGTGCGCTGGAAAAGGAGGGCGTGGAGAAGAACAGGGTGTATGTATCAGAATCCGTGAGCGAGATAGCGTACACCCGCCCGGGAAAATTTGAAGAACGCGTCATTTCCATTCATAGCGACGGCAGAGACAACAATACGTCACCAAACCCATTTATATTCGGAAGCTTTTACGAATCCGAGATCGCCGGTACTATCTCGCCTCTTTCGCCGAAGGCATTCTCCTACTATCGCTTTGAATACCTGGGGACATTCCGGGACCGTGACTACGAGGTGAGCAGGATCAGGGTCACACCCCGGTCACGAGGCGATAATGTGGTGGAAGGGATGATCCATATTGTAGAAGATTGGTGGAGCATCCACAGCCTTGAAGTAAAGACAACCAAACTGGGAATCAACATTCTTGTGAATTCCGTATATGCACCCGTCCAGGACAAGGTGTGGTTGCCGGTATCCTTCCGGTTTACAGTGGATGGGAAAGTCTTCGGCTTTGCATTTGAATACAAATACCTCGCCTCCCTCAGCAACTACGTTCTCCAGTTTAATCCGGAGGTGTACATTGAGGATCACCGGATGGAAGTCATTGATGAAACGATTGAACAGGAGGTCGCCAGGAATGTGGAACAAAAATATGATGGGGAAAACCAGGCGCTGCGCGACAGGTTGGAATCGGGGAAGGAAATTACGCGGAAGCAATTGAAAGGCCTGATGAAGGAGTATGAGAAACAGGAGCGCAAACAGCAGGAGGAGCCGGAAGTAATTTTCGATGTAACCCATACTATCGACAGCGGTGCCTACAAAAAGGATTCGGCCTATTGGAGGCTTGTCCGGCCGGTGCCCTTAACAAAGGAAGAAGTAAAAGGGTACCAAAAAACCGACAGCCTGGCGAAGATCGAAGAGCGTGAAGCGGCCGGGGATACAACCAAACAATCGAAACACGAGGGTTTCCAGCCATGGGACATTCTGATCGGTGATACCTACTCGCTGGGCAATCAGGCCAACTTACGGATCCATACGCCCGGTGGGGGCTTTAATACCGTTGAGGGATTCTACGCCTTTTATAAGATCACCTACGGCAGGATCTTCCAGGATACGGGAAAGACCCGGCTGAGAATCACGCCGACCTTCCGGTATGCGTTCTCTTCCAGACGATTCAGCGGACACCTGTTGTTCGATGTAAGGCGACGCAGTTCTCACCTCAGGCTGGATGCCGGCAGGTACTTGAGTCAGTATAATGCCGATGACCCCATATGGTACATTGTCAATACATTTACCACGCTGTTCCTGGAAAAGAACCTGATGAAGCTGTATGAGCGTGACTATCTCGATCTGTACTATCAAAAGAAGCTGAGTCCTTTCATCGGAGCATACGTGAAGGGTTCGTGGATGAAACGCAGGGAACTGTTTAATACCACCGATTATAAATGGTTCACCAATGACGACGTTGAAGGATATACGCCCAACCGGCCACAAAACATGGAACTGGAGGACACCGGTTTCCCGGAACACACTGCGCTTGTCGGCACGATCGGTTTGGTAGCCAGGCCATGGCTCAGGTACAGGATAAGAAATGGAGAAAGACACGAGATCAGCAATTCTTCACCAACATTCACCATGGAATACACGAAAGGCTTCTCTAGGATACTGGGGAGCGATCTGGACTTTGACCACGTTCAATTCGGCGTAAGGCATAACATCCGGGTTGGAGTCAGGGGGACGCTGGATCTCGCCCTGCACGGTGGCGTGTTCCTGAATGATGAAAAGTTGTTCTTCATGGACTACAAACATTTTCCGGGGAACCTGAGCCCGTTCACTTCAAACGACCCCGTGGGGGGATTCAGGCTATTGGACTACTACCGATACAGCACGGCGGAAAAGTATTTCGCCGGAAGTATGCATTATAAGTTTCGAAAATTTCTTGCAACCCAATGGTTAATGGTTCGAATGACCGGAGTTCGGGAAAATCTGTTTGTGAATTATCTGGCTGCTCCCACTTCCGATAACTATACGGAACTCGGCTACTCGATCGATGGGATTCTCCGGCTATTCCGGCTCGAAGTTGCAGCGGGTTTTCAGAATGGTCAGTACCTGAACTACGGCTTCAGGGTTGGCATCGCTACTACTATCCAACTGGAATTTGATGATCAGTGATCGGGTGTTACGGAACGTTCAGCTCCCCTCCCGGTTCCTGCCCATGAGGGATAAATTACCGGCAGACGGGCTCAACCATTTGGATCGCTGCGGGAAGTTCCACATCCATGGGCAAGTGGACATAATTTCTCACCACTAACAAGAGACCGGTGACGATAAGAAGAGCAGCATTTATTTTAGGCAATCCAACAGCCAGACGACTCATCATGGGAGACGCCAAAAGGGGCAAACCGACCATTACCGGCAGCGTGCCCGCTCCGAATAATATCATATAAAGAAAACCCTGCGCAGGTCCCGATGCTGTCACGCTGTAGGCCAGCGCCATGTAGGTGAGTCCGCACGGGAGGAGACCATTGAGCGAGCCCAGGAAGAGGATAGTTAGGCTGCTTTTCTTTTTCAGCAGGGTTCCGAACAGGGTCTTTATATGTCCCGTGAGGTGCACAATCGCTGCAGTAACCACCGGAATTCGAAACGATTTCAATCCGCTAACGCCCATGATCACCAGGCCGGCACCAATAATCATGGAGAAGAACTTTTGGAAAGAGGAAAAATCGAATAGCCCTCCCACGGCACCCGCGAGGGCACCCAGTAGCCCATAGGTAATTATTCGGCCCGTATTATACAGGGACCTATTCACCAGGACAGGTTTTGAAAGCCGTGTAACAGCAAATGCCAGCGGACTGCACATACCGGCACAATGCATACTACCCGCAAGACCTAACAAAAATGCTGTCATCCACATGGTTATAATACGATGATCTTTTCAATAAAATACTCCTTACCGTTCATGGTCCATCTCATTCGGGCTTTGTAAAGTCCCTTCTCATACGCCTCCAGGGGAAATCGTAAGACCGTATCCTCCGTGGCCTGAAGTACAAATACATGATCCAGGGCAGCATCGGAAGGACGGAAAAGGGTTACCACACCCGAGCTTACTGACTTCAGATCCCGGTAACGGACTTCCAGACGCTCATTGTCGACAACCAGGAGATCCGGCTTCT
The DNA here is from genome assembly GCA_036515095.1 of Cyclobacteriaceae bacterium. Taxonomy (GTDB): domain Bacteria; phylum Bacteroidota; class Bacteroidia; order Cytophagales; family Cyclobacteriaceae; genus ZC4RG29. The sequence goes on from DATBVZ010000120.1 coordinate 8,193, forward strand.
CTTCAAGACGATTTGCATTCTGCTTGCGTTCCAATTGTTCCTGGTAGGCAAGCTCTTCCTTATAATACTCCCTGGTTACCAGTGTGATATCCTGCCGCAGGGAAACAGTGACCAGGGTACCGACAAACAAAGCAAAGAGAACAAAAGCCGTAACGATCCACTTACCCCAATTCATAATGATCTTTTTAGTCTCCGATTACAATAGGCCCGATAAACGTCGTTTTCACCGATTCAATCTTTTCTCCTTTATGGTATACGCCAAGGTGCACAACACTCCTGGTTGCCTTCAGGGCAGCAGCCGGCATCCGTATAATGACTACGGTTTTGAGTATTCCTTCCGCCGGGACCAGAAGCGACCGCTCTCCCGTTTGTTGCAATTCCGCCTCGGATGGCGACTCAATCTTCAACTCAAGTAACCTATCTTCAAACGTCTTATTGACAAACTCCACATTGTACAAATTCGTAATGTTCCCGTTATCCGTTTGCTGGTACAGCGTTCCCGGAACTTTCAGTATCGTCGTTTCGATAACTGAGCGTGTAAAGATCATGAACGAAAGAAAGCCTGCAAGCGCAACCAGCACCAGACCATAGGCGATTACCCGCGGTGTAATGATCTTCTTAATTCCATTTTGAATGGAGTTGTAGGAGGCGAACCGGATCAGGCCTTTTGGCTTGCTTATCTTCAGCATAACATCATCACAGGCATCAATGCAGGCGGTGCAATTCACGCATTCCAGCTGCGTGCCGTTGCGAATGTCAATTCCGGTCGGACAAACATGCACGCACAGTTTGCAGTCAATGCAATCACCCTGGGTGCGTTGCTCATTCTTTCTTAGCCTGCCCCGGGGTTCACCGCGTAACCAGTCATAAGCAACAACAATAGAATCTTTGGCAAGCAGTACACCCTGCAGCCGGCCATAAGGACATACTGCGATGCAGGCCTGTTCCCTGAACCGGGCAAACACGCCATAGAAGATCGCTGTAAATGCGACAAGCCCGGTAAACCCAGACAGGTGCTCAAGGGGTGAAGTCTGTACGATTGCCAACGTCTCATCAAGCCCGATCAGGTAGGACATAGCCGTATGGGCGATAACAACGGAGATAATAATGAAGATGATGTGTTTGACCGTCTTTTTCAGGATCTTCCCACCGTTCCAGGGTTGCAGATCCAGTCTTCTCTGTGATTGGGCACTGCCTTCGATCCAATACTCGATTTTCCGGAACACCATCTCCATGAAAAGTGTCTGCGGGCAGGCCCACCCGCACCACACCCGGCCGAAAACCACCGTAAAGAGAATAATGAACACGACCAGGGTGAGCAATGTCAGCGCCAGCAGGAAAAAATCCTGTGGCCAGAAGACCTGACCGGCGATAACAAATTTGCGTTCGAAGAAATTGAGGAGAAGCAGGGGTTGTCCATTCACCCGGCCAAACGGACCCGCAAAAAAGATAATGAGAAGGACAACGGCCACGATCGCCCGCCATGTATGGTACCTCCCTGATGGCTTTTTCGGATAGATCCATATCCGTTTGCCTCGTTCATCAACAGTCGCGATAGAGTTCCGAAACTCCTCATCGTAACTGTACAGATCATCTACCACTCCTGCCTTGCCCTCATCCATGCTTCATAAATTTGTTTCCGCCACAACGCTATCCGCATTGACCTGTGCCGGTTCCGGAACGTGTAATTCGCCCTGAGGGGCTTTGCTGCCCGGAGGATTTGTTCCCTGAATGGACATAATGTAGAAGGCGGCATCCCGGATTTCCTCAGGTTTTAGAATGGGCGCCCAGGAAATCATCCCTTTTTCCGGAACGCCGTTTTTTATTGTTGCATAAATGTTCCTGACACTTCCCCCATGCAGCCAGTACTCATCCGTGAGATTAGGCCCCACACTTCCTCCTCCATCGTTTCTGTGGCAGGAAGCACAATTGCTGATGAAAACCTCTTTTCCCTTGTTTATCAGATCGGCGTCGGCCGTAAATTCCAGTGTGTTCTCGTCGATCTGAACGATCTCCTGCGATGCCCGGATCTTTTGTACTTCTTCTACTTCGGCCATATACTCCTCATTCGACAGCGGCAGCAAACCGGCAACATGATAGACAATGAGATAAATAACAGCCCATATGGTAGTACCATAAAACAGCCATTTCCACCACGGGGGAAGATAATTGTCCAGTTCCCGGATTCCATCATAGCTGTGGTCCAGCAGGATGTCCGCCTCTTGTTCCACCGGTGTAGAGCGGGTGAGCTTGTGCATCAGTATTTGCCACCAGGATTGCGATGGTGCATACGGTATACCCGCCTTTTCAGCCTGCTGCCGGGCAGAACTTTCGGTCAGCATATTGATAACCCGGATGACGTAAAAGGTTATAATGACAACCGTTATCAAAACAAGAATGACAAAAGCTGTCAACGTGTAAAGCAGGATCATTTGATTGCTTGTGCCGGACTGTCCCTGTGCAAACAATCCCGGGGAACTGAGCAGAAAAAGGAACAGCAACAGCATTCTTCTCAGGCTTGCTTGCGTATTTGTCCTGCGTATCATTCGGTTTTGGATTTTGGTTCTGCATTCTTGTCGCTTTCCGTTCCGTCAGCTGACGGTAAGTCTTTCATATAGTGGATAAAGGCCTTATCCACGGTGAACACATACCACAGTAGTATAATGAAGAACAGGAAGAAGATCACGAACGAAATAATGGGCCATACGGCCACGTGATCGATGCCTTGCAATACATTCTTATACATAGCTCACGAATTTTTTTTGGTCATTGATTTGAAGCTTCTTTTTGTACCTGAATGTCCTTACCTAACCGTTGCAGGTAGGCGATCAGCGCGACAATCTCGGTGTCCGGGCTGATTTCAATATTATCGGCCTTCAGGGTATTGGCAATCCCGCGTGCCTGGGTTTCCAGCTCTTCGTTGGCTATGGATTCATATCCCTCCCCGTAAGGAACACCTATTTTTCTCAGCGCATTTATGCGGGCGGCCGTCGACGACTTGTCGATCAACTGCTCGAACAGCCACGGATAGGAGGGCATGATCGATTTTGCGGAGACCGCATCGGGTTGATACATATGGTTAAAATGCCATGAATCCGAATATTTGCCTCCAACGCGCTGAAGATCGGGGCCCGTTCGCTTGGAGCCCCACAGGAACGGATGATCGTAGACATACTCTCCGGCTTTGGAGTATTCCCCGTTGAAAGGATCATAGCGCTCTACTTCCGAACGGAAGGGCCTTACCATTTGGGTATGACAGCTTACGCAACCCTCGCGAATGTAAATATCGCGACCATGAAGTTCGAGTGGTGTATAAGGCCTCACGCTGGTGATCGTGGGAACATTTGATTTGATGAGGAAAGCAGGGACCATTTCAATGATTCCACCGATAAGGATGGCTATCAAAGCCAGACCGGTAAACAGGATAGGCTTGCTCTCCAGCGTATGATGCCATCCCCCTGAACTTTTGGTGTTACGGGCATACGGCATGGCCTCTGCCGGCTCTTCGGCCAGGAAGCTACCGGCATAGGCTGTCTTGATCAGGTTGTATGTCATTATGACTGCGCCTGTCAGGTAGAGGGCGCCTCCGATAGCCCGAAGCACATACATAGGAAGTATCTGTACCGTAGTTTCAAGAAAGTTCTTGTAAACCAAAAATCCTTCAGCATTGAACTCCTGCCACATCAGGCTTTGTGTAATCCCGGATATGTACATGGGGACCGCATAGAAAATGATACCGAGTGTTCCCAGCCAGAAATGCAGGTTGGCAAGTTTGATGGAATGGAGCTTTGTTTGCCACATTCTCGGAACAAGCCAGTACAGCATCCCGAAAGTCAGGAAGCCATTCCATCCCAACCCGCCTATGTGCACGTGGGCAACAATCCAATCCGTAAAGTGCGCAATGGCATTTACGTTCTTCAATGAAAGGAGCGGTCCTTCGAGAGTAGCCATGCCGTATGCTGTCACGGCAACTACCATGAACTTGAGTACCGGATCTTCGCGAACCCGGTCCCAGGCACCACGTAATGTGAGAAGCCCGTTAAGCATGCCTCCCCAGGAAGGCGCGATCAGCATTATGGAGAAGACCGTACCGAGCGACTGCGCCCAATCGGGCAGCGCCGTGTACAACAAGTGGTGGGGTCCTGCCCAAATGTAAATGAATATTAACGACCAGAAATGTATGATTGAGAGCCGGTACGAATATACGGGCCGGTTAGCCGCCTTGGGGAGATAGTAATACATTAAGCCCAGGAAGGGTGTCGTCAGAAAGAATGCAACCGCGTTGTGCCCATACCACCACTGCACCAGGGCATCCTGCACACCCGCGTAGGCCGAATAGCTTTTGAACATACTAACGGGCATTTCGAAGGAATTGACAATGTGAAGTACGGCAACGGTCACAAAGGTTGCTATGTAGAACCAGATGGCAACGTACATATGCTTTTCCCTTCGCTTTATGATCGTACCGATCATATTCCATCCGAATACTACCCATATGATTGTTATGGCAATGTCAATGGGCCATTCAAGTTCAGCATATTCCTTGGACGTGGTCAGACCCAGCGGCAATGTTATGGCCGCCGCTAAGATAATCAGTTGCCATCCCCAGAAATTGATCCAGCTCAACACATCGCTGTACATTCTTGTTTTCAGGAGCCGTTGCAGGGAATAATAGATTCCCGCAAACATCGCGTTCCCCACAAAAGCAAAGATGACAGCGTTCGTATGGAGTGGCCTGATCCGACCGAATGTCGTATACTGGAAATCAAAATTGAAGACAGGATAGAAGAGTTGAATTGCCGCCGTAAGACCCACAAGCATTCCCACAAGACCAAATACTACGGTAGCGACAATAAAGGACTTTACGATCTTGTTATCGTAGCTGAATTTTTGAAGTTCCATATAGTGCTTCGAGGTTTAGGTCCCATGAACTTTTCATCCCGCCAAACTATAGGTAATGCACAGTTTGAAACATGATAGCCATTAGGTGAAAAAATGACAATTGTCAGCCTGCTTTTGGGGAACGTTTTTTTATAGCATTCCGGGTGATTATCAGTACGTTGAATACCTGGCAGATAGAGCGAAGCCTCCTCGATTGTTGCCCTTCGGGGAAAAGATCTCATTGTTTTTTGCGGGTGACAGTGGTCTTCCTCTTCTCTGCGTCCACGGGTTTATTCTCAAACAGGATCCGTATCGAGGGTGTAACAGTGTCATCGTATTGGCCGCTTTTTACGTTCCAGTAAAAAATGCCCAGGAAGATCAATGCAATGGTGAGGCTGACCGATATCAATAATGCTATGATGATCATCCTTCGTGGGATTCGGGCTGCACATTCAATTTTCGGTTTGCCACCCAGTTTACTGCTACTGTTGAAAACACTACCACGCTAATGCTGCTAAGCGGCATCAGTATTGCGGCCATTAATGGTGTGAGAAGTCCGGTTACGGCAAAGCTGAGCGCCACTGCGTTATAAAGAAACGAGATAACAAAGCCTGTCTTGAGGATGGTCGCAGCCGATTTGGCGAGGTCAAGGAATGCGTCAAGCGAACCGATCATACTTCCTTTAATAATGCCGTCGCTGGCCGGAGTGAAAACGCCCGTATCGTCAGTTACAGCAATCCCTATGTCACTCTGCGTCAGCGCGCCTGCATCATTCAATCCATCGCCGACCATCATAACGTGCTTGCCTTCCTGCTGCAACGCCCGGATGTAGCGCAGCTTCGCATGAGGGCTCTGTTCAAAAAGAAGATCGGCGTTATCCGGGAAAACATTCCTGATCTGTTCCCTGCCCGCCGGACTATCTCCCGACAACAGACCCGAACATTTGGTACCCAGCCGCCTGATCATGCCTGTAATTCCCCTCCGCAACGATGTCTTGATGCTGAAATATCCTCTTACTTCGTTGTCGATAGAGACAAATACCCGCGAAGCAGGGTCCTTGATATCTGCCGCCCCAACATATGGGGCTGAGCCGATCCTCAACTCGTGTTCCCCAATTCTTCCTTCAATTCCTTTTCCCGGATACTCGTTGAACCCGAGAACCGGCTGGCTGCTTAACGAGGGGATAGCTCCCGAAACAATCGCGCTTAATGGATGAGTTGAGTATTCGGTCAGGGACTTTATATACGGTAACTCTTCATCATTCAAGTATCCGACGAATTTCACTTCCGGTTCACTCCCATGCGTGACCGTCCCGGTCTTATCAAAGACTACTGCATCGACCGCCGCCATCTTTTCCACCACTTCTGCATTCTTCAGGTACAGATTCCTCCTTCCGAATGCCCGCATCATATTGCCGTAGGTGAAAGGTGCGGTAAGCGCAAGGGCGCAGGGACACGCTACGATCAATACGGCGGTCACGTTTAACCATACCTGCGAAGGATCATTAAGTTGCCAGTAGAAGGCCGTCGCCAGGGCTATTATCACAACCGCCCAGGTGAATACCGCGGCGACCTTATCCAGGGTGCGGTGATGACTGGTTCCTGATTTTTGAAAGGCCTGGCTGTTCCAGAGGCCGGTGAGATGACTTTGCGATGTCTTCTTATCCACGAGCAGCGTGACGGGAGCTCCCAACAGCCGACCGCCTGCGTAGATGAGTTCCTTGTTGTGAACTTTTGCAGGTTTTGATTCACCGGTTACAAAGCTGTAGTCAATGAGTGCCGTACTGTCCAACAGAAAGCTGTCGGCAGGTATAATCTCCATATTCCTGATCCGGATCCGATCGCCTTTTTCAAGGTCGTAGATCACGACAGAACCCCATCCTTTGTCCGTAAGTCGCTGTACTGCCAGCGGAAAGTAGGATTTAAAATCCCTGTCGAAGGCCAGGCTTTCGTACGTCTTACCCTGGAACCAGCGGCCGATCAGCAGGAAGAAAACGAGGCCGGTAAGCGAGTCAAGGTAGCCTGGACCGGCACCTGTAATGATATCCCAAATGCTCCTGGTCAGCAACGCCAGTAATCCTACTGCAATAGGAACGTCAATATTGATGCGTTTCTGTCTGAAACCCGCCAATGCTGAATGCAGGTAATCTGACGCACTGTAGAAAAACACCGGAAGTGAAAGGGCCATATTCAACCACGAAAAGATGCTTCGCAACTTCAGGTCTCCGGCATCCAGTCCGAAGTACTCCGGAAAACTGAACAACATGACGTTGCCAAAACAGAAACCGGCAACCGTCAGTTTCAGGACCAACGCGTGGTTGATACCGGTCGATTGCCCCGTGTTCTGTTGAAGACTTATTTGTGGTGCATAGCCCAGTGAAGCAAGGAGTTTCCCGATTGCGCTTAGCGTTATCCTTTCCGGACTGAAATCTATCGTAACCCGCTTGTGGGCGAATTCAACTTCGGCCCGGAGTACGGCCGGCTCAATTTTGCGCAGGTTTTCCAACAACCAGATACAACTAACGCAGTGAATGGAGGGGATATTGAACCGGACCCGGGTGAATGTTCCGGAGTCGAAGGCTACAAAGCGCTTCCTGACTTCCAATTCATCCAGGCAATCATAGATGCTTTCGTCCTGTGTCTTCAGCCGAATGCCCGGCGACTTATCCAGGTCGTAGTATTCGCAGAGGTCGTTTTCGCTGAGGATCTCATATACCGTCTTGCATCCGTGGCAGCAAAAGCTTTTATCGCGCAACCACAGCGTCTCTTCGCAAGCCTGGCCGCAATGGTAGCAAATTACCCGGGTACCGACAGAGACATCAACTCCCACTTACGCGCAATTAAATTGTAAATACCAACTTCACTGAAATGCATGCAAAGTAACGGAGGAACCGCATTGCGATTCCCCTTGTTGCCCGACGCCTATCTTATTACTTCCTGTACGTCAACAGCGTATACCCAACAAGTTTGTCATTCTTATTGTATGACTCGCTTTTGACCACGCCGTACTTTGGTGCAATCCATTCGACAGCACTGAAAGTAAGTGTCATATTAATGCCCATTTGATTCTTGATGGTGGATTTGCTGGTAACCTTGTAACAGTCCAGATTCCCCATGGGTGTTGTAAGGTTCTCTTTGCCCACCACTTTGCGATCACTGATCATACAGTTCATCTTTATTGGCAGCGCCGAACCTTCAGCCGTTATTGTGATGGATCCGTCTTTTAATTGCTGTCCTTCCGACAAGTTATTCGGAAACTCCAGGTTCTCCGCTTCCATTTTCATTTCGTAGGTGCCGAATGCCTGCAACTGTTCCTGCGGAATGAAGTTTCGCATGTCGATATAGACGATCCCATCCTCGCACTTGAAACTGTACTCGCCACGCTGGAGTTCTTTCCCTTTCTCATTCTCAATCACATTGCTGACCACTGCTTCAAAGCCGTCGCCGTTCTTATTCAGGTTCAGCACCTTCTGTCGTATTTTTCCTGTCAGCTTCCCTTTTGCATTATAGGTCTCCATCTCCCATTCGCCGCCTTCTTCGAACTGATAGAACTGGTTGCACTGGGGATAGGCGTAAAACGACCCGCTTAACATAAGCAGGACCATCATCTTGAATACTTTTTTCATAGCCAACTTTTTTAGGTGTACATGGTTAAACGAAGCTAATAAAAGTAAGACTCCTGGCCGAATTATGAAAGAAGATCACGCAGAACGTGCACTGATTTTACTTCGCCCAGTGAGTCCACGTGCGTTGCATAAAAACGAAGCAGTGCCTCCAGAATTTCGCGTCGCTGGTCCGAAGTGATCCTGCCTATGCTTGTGTATTCGGAATTCAGTAATCGCTTAAGCACGGCTTCCGTTTCGGTACCAAATAACCGGGTCCCGCCTATTTCCGCCGCAGTATACGCCCCAAAACCCAGGTACCGGCTGAGTTTAATCAGGAATAGCAAATGAAAATTCTCATAGTTTTTTTCCTGGTGGTCCAGGGTCAGCAGGGAGTCTGATATGAAGTCGAATACCGCCCTGGCTTCCGCCTCTTCTTTGACGGTCTTGTTCAGGATTTCGCACAGGAACATACACATGGATGCCTTCCGGATGTCGGTCGAAAGCGAATGGGAGGGATGTAAGCATTTTGCTTCCTTGATACGATTGATGTTGGCGCCATCCCTGTAATAAACAACCAGATCCAGGAGTGTCATCGGCTGATACAACGCCATTTTGTTTCGCGAAGAAGCGCTCCTTACTCCGTTGACGATGTAGGATTGGAGTCCGAAAAGTTCGGTGAAAATGGTCACAATGATTGAAGATTCTCTGAACCGTACAAACCGGAATACAATACCTTTCGTTTTATGAATCATAACGCACCGGTTACTTGTTCCTGCAGCTTCCTCATTCAATGACAGCGATCTTTCCAACAAACTGCTGGCCTCCGTCGGCCGTTGCGCAGAATACCAGATACATTCCGGACGATGCCCGCCGTCCGTTGTAGTCGCGAACATTCCATGAGGCGGTCCCGCCGTTTGCATACGTTTGCCAGATGAGCTTTCCACTTGCATCCGTAATCTTTACAACCGCATCAGTAGCCAGACCGCTTATTCCTACCAGTCCGTTGAACTCCTCGGTTACGGGGTTGGGGAAGATCCTGACTGAAGTAAAGCTCCCGTCACTTTCCGTTGCATCCGCGCGGAAGGATACAAGGCCGGCTCCGGTGGCAAAAAAGACCTCTCCGCTGGCCGGGTCGATGGCAATGTCGCGGATCACACCGGAGGGCAAGGGACTGTTCCCACTTGTAAAATTGTGAAGCAGCTTGTCCCCGTTCGGACCGAAGAGCCAGACGCCGCGCTCAGTGCCAACCCACTTGCGGTTTCCTCCATCAATGGCAATAGTGGTGATCCGTTCGCCATTCAGCAAAAACCTGTTTTCAAAAATGGGACGCACCGCGCTCACCTCTGTTCCGTACACTGCTGCAGGGTTGACGAAATAGGCAATGCCGTTATCCGTGCCGATCCACATACTTCCGTCCCGGTCACTGACTATGGAGTGCACATTCCGGTGGGGCAGGCCCCCGCTTCCGGACTGATCCGTTAAGTAGGCGGACTTGTTTTCATTTCGGTTAAATACAAGAATCCCGCCTCCTGCCGCAGGGCTTAGCGCCCCCCAGACGCTACCCGTGTAATCAACGGCAAGCGACAGTGGATACCGTGCCGCGGTAAAGGGAAAGGAATAGGCCTGCCAGGACCCGTCCGTGAACCAATGCAACGATGAGGAAGCATTGTAGTTTGCCACCCAGATGCCGTTGCCCGCGGCGGCCAGCGCTGTAACATTTACAAAATTGCCGGGAGGATTTGCATTTACCAATGTGCTGTTGGTTTCGTTGTAAACTACATCCGGGGCTCCGGGCGGCCCCGACTGAACTCCGTATCCATAGGACGAAAGGTATGTAACGCCGCCGGCTGCGGTAAGATCGGTGAGGTCATTTAGCGGCGAATTCGCCGAATCCCACCTACCCGCAGAGAAAATGCTGACCTGGCCAGGACGGCCCAGTGCCGAAAAATCATTGGCATACCCCCCTTCAAGCGCGAACAGTTTCCCCTCCGAAAAACTCAGGCGGAAGGGAACGTTGAACGCAGGGCCATTGGCAATGTATTGATTAGTTGTTCCGCCGCTGACGGACAGCAATCCGTTTTCATTATCTCCTATCCACAC
>DATBVZ010000121.1:0-7580 GCA_036515095.1 Cyclobacteriaceae bacterium
CGGGTTAGACCGGCGATAGTGTTTTTCTTCACCCAGTCGCAGGCCCAGTTGAATTTCATGCGTTCCAGTTGAAAATCCGGTCTCCGGCTGATTTCCGGGTTCATAGGAGTAGCTGATCAGGAATTTACTCAGGGCGAATCCAAGATGCCCCGTCAATCCGTATGCCTGACGGTAACCCGCGCCCAACCAGAAATTGTCGGAGAGGTTAAGTTTGCCGGCGACCTCGAATTGGTTAGTGCCTACCGACGCGTATTTGTAGATGGCATAGAGCTCCAGTGGTGCATAACCTCCGGAGGTGCGCACCCTTTTCCGTACGCCCTGACTTCTCCGGTTGACTACTTTGCCTTCGGTCTTCTTTCTGTAATAGAGCGAAACGTATGCGTTGTCAAAGGGCGTGAAGCCGGTTGCGGAGAAGTGGCTGTCGGAATTGAACGCCGGAGCAAAAAGTTGAGGCAATGAAATGCCAAAGTTGAGTCCCGAAGAGGAGCGGATCAGCATTCCGAAGCTTGCTGCCGGCTGGATATTGTTTGCGAGGTAGCCGGTGAGTGCGGGGTCATCGAGATCGTCTGCGTTGATCTTCGTAAAATCAATGCTGTTGCTGATTGCTCCTCCCGACAAACCAAAGAACATGGCATTCTCTTCACCGAGCGGAATACCATGTGCATAGGTAAATGCAAAGTCGGTTGTGCGAAGGATCCCCCGGGAAAAGTTGGATGCTTTTGCCCCGATCCCTGTAAATGTCTCATTGATGAGCGTGTTGACGTTTATGGTAGACAATACGGGCGATCCGTCGATTCCTGTCCATTGCTGGCGGTGGTTAAAAAAAACGTAAAAGTAGTCGGATGCCGCTTCTGCGGGATTGTAGAGATACGGATTGATCATAAAGCTATTGTACACCGGATAATTCTGTGCGTTTACCTGGTGAAACCAAAAAAATGATAACGAAATCATTAGTGTCCCGAATAACCTAAGCATTACATTCATTAATCGCAGGCAAGCGCGCAAAGTCACCCTGAAAAAATTAACCGATCCCTTACCCCGGCATAAAAATCTGTCCTTCAGAAGGCCAGCAGCAAAACAATTAAAAAATCAACTTATGGAGAACTTACGAATATACAGCGTTTTTTCCTTTCCTCTGACTCCGATTTTGCGCATCTTATTACAGATGCCGTTAATTTTGTAACTTTGGGGGTTGGATAACCATTTTTTAGGCTAAGTGAGTAAGAAAACCTTATTTTTTTTGTTTTTTGGGTTCATTGCCAGCGAAGTTCCGGCCCAAATACTGATTGGCCCTACGGCAGGACCCAATTTCTCATGGACCAATTTCGACGACGACCAGGCCAGGGATATTTATAATGTACGGCCTGTTGCCGGGTTTCATGGGGGTGTAATGGTGCAATTCCGGGTGCAGAAACGATTTTTCCTCAATACTTCGCTGATCTATTCAACAAAGGGAAAGATCGTCAAAAGCGAGATCGATCCATTGTTTCGAAACCAGGCAACCTACAAGTACATCGAAATGCCCATCGTGTATACGGCTGAATTCAAAGGCACATTTGGAGGAGGCCGGGAGTACAAGTGGTATTTTGGAGCCGGCCCTAATATCAGTTATTGGCTTGGTGGAAAGGGCAGCATGACGAGCGGCGATCTGGGTGAGCAAAGCATTGATGAGTTGCCATACAAAGTGGTGTTCGGAAAGGATCCGGAGACCATTGATGCTGAAGAAATGACCGTCGTGGATCCCAACCGGATGCAACTGGGATTGAACGTGGCGGCGGGATTTGTTTTTGAGCCGATGGGGTATCAAAAGTTTCTGCTCTTGTTTCGCTATGAGCTGGGCCATAGTTTTATGAGTCGTACAACGAATGGGGTATTTGAGCCCGTTTTTTATCAGGATGATATGCGCATCCGGAATCACGGTTTGCGGATTTCCCTTTCTTACCTGATTGACACGAAAATAGCCGAACGCAAGAAGGGAAAGAGTACCATCAAAGGAAAGGCGCGGTGAGTTCTAGTTTCCGTGCGGGGCAAATTCGAAGCGCTGCTGACGGGTGCGTCGCTCATACAAATACAGAATGATCCCGTCTTTAAGTCCTACTTCCGGAACCAGGATGCTGGCAGCATGAGCCCATTCCATCACTTTTGTATAAATGAGGCTTGCGGGTACAATTACGTCAGCCCGGTCGGGATTCATCTGCAGTATGTAGATCCTGTCTTCCAGGCTGTGTTGTTCGATCATCCTGGTGACCTGATGGATCTTCCGCAGCGACATCTGCGTGCCGGGTTTTAGTTTGGCCAGTTCGAATATCTTGCTGATGTTTCCGCCGGTGCCGACCGCTGTGACCTTTCCATATTCACGTTTTACATTGGTGGTTACCCATCGCTGCATGTCCTGCCACATCACCGGCTTGTCGGTATGTTCGAGTACCCGAACCGAACCGACTTTGAACGACCTGGTCTTTATTTTCTTACCTGCCACATACAAGTTCAACTCCGTGCTTCCGCCGCCAACGTCAATGTGAAGATAAGTTTCATCGGCAAGATAGGATCCAATTGCCTGGTTGATGAGCTGAGCCTCCAGGTTTCCGTCGATGACATTGATTTGGATCCCCAATTCTTCTTCAACGCGCCGGACCAGTTCTTCACCGTTCTCGGATTCCCGCATGGCCGAGGTGGCGCAAAACATGTAATCGTCAACTTCGTATAGCTCAATGAGCAGTTTGTAAGCACGCATCAGCTTCACAAATTTGTCCATCCCCCGCTTGCTGATCTTGCCCGTAGCAAAGACATCGTGGCCAAGCCGAAGTGGAAATCGTATGTACTCAAGTTTCTTGAACAGTACCCTTGGCTGCTTGTCAAGCACCGAAGTAACCTGGAAGCGAATGGCGTTGGACCCTATGTCGACTGCGGCGAGTTTCAATTAACACGTAAGCGGTTTAACTGACCAAACATAGAAACATAATTTGACACATTCCCGGTTAAAGTCATAAATGAGATTGTGTGCGGATTTTTCTTTTTTAAACTTATTGCTTTTATTTGCAGTTGCTTATCCAGAAAGACCGAGGGATTGGGCCCTATGACGTCTTAGCATCCTGCTCCGGCAAATTCGGGGGCGTTGTGCTAAATCCCATCCACCCCTGTCATGGGGTTGGTAAAGATAGGCTACCCGCCACCATGGGCTCTCTGGATAGTGTAAAATCAGGAGGGCTTATGAAAAACATCAAGGAAATTTTAAGGGAAAGGATTCTGATCCTGGACGGTGCCATGGGTACCATGATCCAGGGTCATCAACTGGATGAGAAGGATTTCAGGGGTGACCGCTTCAACGATCATTCGCATCCGTTGAAGGGAAACAACGATGTCCTGTCACTTACAAGGCCGGACATTATCCGCGAGATACACAGGCAGTACCTGGAGGCGGGCGCTGACATAATAGAGACGAATACCTTTAGCAGCAATTCGATTGCTCAGACAGATTACAACCTGCAGGACACCTGTTATGATCTGAATCTTTATTCCGCAAGGCTGGCCAGGGAAGTCGCTGACGAATTTACGGCCAGGGATCCTTCCAAACCGCGGTTTGTCGCCGGTGCCATCGGCCCAACCAATAAAGTAGCATCGCTTTCCCCGGATGTCAATAACCCGGGATACCGCGCTATCACGTTTGATCAGCTTGTGGAATCGTTTCACGAACAGGCCCGGGGACTGCTCGATGGTGGTGCGGATCTTTTCCTGGTTGAAACCATAACGGACACACTCAATGCCAAGGCCGCATTGTTTGCCATCCAAAACCTTTTTGAGGAGACCGGAAAGGAGATTCCCATCATGATCTCGGGCACCATAACCGATGCGAGTGGCCGGACCTTGTCAGGTCAGACTACCGAGGCGTTCCTGGTCTCACTGTCACACGTGCCGCTCCTGAGCATCGGGCTGAACTGTGCCCTCGGCGCCAGCGCATTAAGACCTTATCTGCAGGTGTTGAATGAGCAGGCGCCCTTCTTTGTCAGCGCCTATCCGAACGCCGGATTGCCGAATGAATTCGGTCAGTACGACCAAAGTCCGGAAGAGATGACTGTGCAGGTGGAAGAGTACCTGAAGGAAGGACTGATCAACATTCTTGGTGGTTGCTGCGGTACCACCCCTGACCATATCAAAGCAATCGCTGAAATGAGCAAAAAATATAAACCGAGGGTATTAGCAGAGCAATATGTCTGACTTTTTGAGACTGAGCGGCCTTGAGGCCGTTACCTTTACGGCACATTCAAATTTTATTAACATCGGAGAACGGACGAACGTCACAGGTTCGAAGCGGTTTCTTGAACTGATCAGGGAAGACAAGTACGATGAAGCGCTGGAAGTGGCGTTGGATCAGGTCAGGGGAGGTGCGCAGGTTATCGATGTTAATATGGACGAGGGCATGATCGATTCCGAAGCCGCAATGGTGAAGTTCCTTCATCTGATGGCTTCTGAACCTGAGATCGCCCGGGTTCCTGTTATGATCGACTCCTCGAAGTGGAATGTGATCGAGGCCGGATTAAAATGTATCCAGGGAAAGGGCATCGTAAATTCAATAAGCCTGAAGGGCGGGGAAGAGGAATTCATTCGCCAGGCAAAACTCGTCAGGAAGTATGGCGCTGCCGTGGTTGTGATGGCCTTTGATGAAGAAGGACAGGCTGACACCTATGAACGCAGAATTTCAATTTGCCGGAGGGCTTATGACCTGTTGACCGGGCGAGTGAAGTTTCCTCCGCAGGATATCATATTTGATCCGAACATTTTCCCCATGGCAACGGGCCTGGAGGAACACCGAAACTACGCCCTTGACTTTTTCCGCGCTACGGAATGGATAAAGAAAAACCTCCCGGGTGTTCATGTCAGTGGAGGTGTAAGCAATGTGTCGTTCAGCTTCCGCGGAAATCAAAAGGTCAGGGAAGCCATGCATGCCGCTTTCCTGTATCACGCCATTCAAAAAGGTATGGATATGGGTATCGTCAATCCTACTATGCTGGAGGTGTATGACGAAATAGACAAGGAACTGCTGATGCGCGTGGAGGATGTCCTGCTCAACCGGCGGGACGATGCCACGGACCGTCTTCTTGAATTTGCGGAACAGGTAAAGGGTACGGTAAAGAAAAAGGAACTCGATACCGTGTGGCGCAACGGAACCATTGAGGAACGAATAACCCATTCCCTGGTAAAAGGCATTATCGATTACATAGACCAGGATACGGAGGAAGCAAGACTCAAGTATGGACCGCTTAATGTGATCGAGGGACCTTTGATGGACGGGATGAACGTTGTCGGCGACCTCTTCGGTGCGGGCAAAATGTTTCTGCCGCAGGTGGTGAAAAGCGCACGGGTGATGAAAAAGTCGGTAGCCTATCTCACACCCTACCTCGAGGAAGAGAAACGGCGCACGGGAACGTCGGGTAAACCGGCCGCCCGGATATTGCTGGCCACGGTTAAGGGTGACGTGCACGACATCGGCAAGAATATAGTGGGAGTCGTGCTCGCATGCAATAATTACGATGTGGTTGACCTGGGCGTGATGGTTCCTTCGGAAAAGATCCTTGAAGCTGCCAGAAGGGAAAAAGTGGACATTATCGGACTTAGCGGTTTGATAACACCCTCGCTGGACGAGATGGTACACGTCGCCAGGGAAATGCAACGGGAAAAAATGACCATGCCATTGTTGATCGGCGGGGCTACGACGTCAAGAATCCATACGGCCGTTAAAATTGATCCGGCTTATGAAGGCCCGGTTGTTCATGTGCTGGACGCATCCCGAAGCGTGCCGGTTGCAAGTGAGTTCATCAATGAGCAAACCCGGGACAATATCAAATTGCGTTTCAAGAATGAATATGAAAAGATGCGGCTGGATCACGAGAGCCGCAAGGAAACCAAACATTACATAACGCTATCCGAGGCACGGCAAAATAAAACTGCCATCGACTGGAGTCAGGAGAAAATTGTAAAACCTTCCTTTCTGGGAAACAAGCTGCTGCTTGAGTTTCCGCTTGATAAGATAAGTAAGTTTATCGACTGGACGCCGTTTTTCCAGACCTGGATGCTGGCCGGACGTTTTCCCGGAATTCTTAAGGACCCGGTAGTGGGCGCAGAGGCTACCCGCTTGTACGACGACGCGCGGAGAATGCTGGATGGAATAATCGCTGAAAAAAGCCTGCATGCGAATGGCATATTCGGACTTTATCCTGCCGTTGCAACAGACACCGACGATGTGATGTTGTTTGGTTCAAACGGTCAGAAGGAACCCCTGGCGATGGTTCATTTCCTCCGTCAGCAAAATAAGAAGGCGAAGAATCTTCCCAATTTTTGCTTCTCGGATTTTATTGCACCGCAGTCGGCCGGCAAACTGGATTACCTGGGCATGTTTGCCGTTACCGCAGGGATAGGGATCGAATCGCTCATCGACAAGTATCGTGCAGACCACGACGACTATTCCGAGATCATGACAAAGGCACTGGCGGACCGGCTTGCGGAAGCGTTTGCGGAATGCCTGCACGAGATGGTCAGGAAGGAGTTCTGGGGCTACGCCCGGGATGAGCGGCTCGGCAACGACGAACTGATCGCTGAAAAATATTCAGGAATCCGCCCGGCGCCCGGATATCCGGCATGCCCGGACCACACGGAGAAAGGAACCCTGTTTCAAATTCTCGATGCGGAGAAACAGGCCGGCATTAAACTCACGGAGTCATTTGCCATGTATCCCGCTTCCTCGGTGAGTGGCTACTATTTCGCAAGCCCTCATTCCAAATATTTCGGACTTGGCAAAATTGAAAAAGACCAGGTTCTGGAATACGCCAGGCGCAAGAACATGACCGTGGAAGAAATAGAGCGTTGGTTAGCGCCGAATCTAGCCTACGGGTGATGTGTTGATGTGTTTATGTGTTTACGTGTTTAGGTGTTTATGTTGGCTGGTTGTAAATTATTAAATGAGCTGTATTATTGTTATGTTATGACTGCGCCAAAGCACATAAACACATAAGCACATAAATAAGTAAACACCTAAACACATTACCATGTCGAAGGTAAATCGTTTTGAAGATCTCAGATGTTGGCAAGAGGCCAGAAGATTAGTTAAGGAAATCTATCTGATTGCAGAGGAAGGTAAACTTGCGAGGGATTATGATACTAAGAGCCAAATTAAGAGGGCAGCATTATCGTGCATGAATAATATAGCCGAAGGATTTGGAAAGTACAGTCAGAAGGAATTTATTCATTACCTCGACACAGCCCATAATTCGGCATCAGAGGTTAAAAGTATCTTATATGTCTTGCTGGATCTCGAATACCTGGACGAAGAAAGGATAACTATTTTGCAGCAGAAGGCTGAGGAGGTAAGGGCATTGATACTCGCATTCATAAAATATTTGTCAAATCGAAAATTAAGACAGAGACAAAACTTAGACACAAAAAACGGATAGGATATAAAAGGTATGGGTTTAGAGAGATAAGGACACTGCGTCAGACAGGTGTTGGTGTAATCATTGAACCACACTCGGCAGGACGACCTACCTAAACACGTAAACACATAAACACGTAAACACATGAAGGTTACC
>DATBVZ010000122.1:0-3752 GCA_036515095.1 Cyclobacteriaceae bacterium
CAACGAAGTGCGTATCACAATTATGCCAAACTGAAATCCTTCTTAAACCCTCATAATTATGCATAAAAAACGTGTAAAGCCATCCCGGACATGAACGATAGCGAACAAGGTGTTCGATTGCGGACATCAGTGCGCTGACAATATAAGTCAAGCGTTCAATCGGCTAATGTTTGTCTGAAAGTAGCGGAGAGGGTAATAGGTAAAGTTGATTTGTGCGAAGATGAAATAGCATTGTAGCTCTGCCCGGTCCACACGCTGTATTTCATTTCGGAAGAGCTATAAAAGCCGGCGGTGGCGTGCAATTTTAGAAAGTGCTTTAAAAGGACGAACCGACTTACTCTTCGGCATTTTTACATAAATTCGGGCTATGGCATATCGCAGAGAATTTCTTAAGAAGGGTGTTGCTATGATTACCGGCAGCATGCTTGCTGCTCGTTTAAATGCAGAGTCGTTCTTCGGGCACAGTGCGTCCCTGAAAAAGATCGGAGTGCAGCTGTTTTCAATTCCGAAACTTCTGGAAAAGGACTTTGCCGGAACGATGCAGAAAGTAGCCAGCATCGGGTATAAGGAAATTGAATTTTTCGGGCCGTATCCTTTCAGTCCCCAACAGGAAAAGGATGGCTGGAACGCAGTAACGCCATCGCTTGGTTTCAGCGGCAGTGGATTTTTCGGCTTGAGCGCCAGGGAGGTAAGAAAGATACTCGATGAAAATGGCCTCATCGCACCTTCGATGCATAGTGGACTTCCCACATTAGAGAACAACATGTCCCAACTGGCCGAGGCGGCAAACAGTATCGGGGCAAAATATGTAGTCCTACCATCAGCGCAGACTCATACAACGCTGGACGGCTATAGGTCGCAAGCAGACCTTTTCAACAAGATTGGTGTTGAAGCACAAAAACATGGAGTTCGTTTTGCTTATCACAATCATGGCAACGGTTTAAAGGAAATGGACGGCACTGTGCCGTTTGACCTGATCATGAAAAACACCGATCGTAAATCTGTTTTCTTTCAGATGGACGTTTACTGGATGACTGCCGGGGGTGTCGATGTTTTAAGTTATCTGGAAAAATACAAAGGTCGGTTCCGCTTAATGCATGTGAAGGATATGGCCAAACCTGTTCGCTTCTCCGGCGATGGCGGCGATCCGACCCAATGGATCTCATTATTTCCCTACCTGGAAGACGCAGGCAGCGGAGTCCTCGATCTCAAAGCAATTATTCCGGCAGCGAGAAAGTCAGGCGTGGACCATTTCATTGTTGAACGCGATCTCGCACCTCAACCGGAAGTCAACCTCAGGAAAAGCTTTGAGTTTCTATCTACCTTGAAGTGAAGGGGTTTGTTCGCTCCCAGGCAGGCTTGCTCTTCATAAGAAAGCATGGGGAATCGACTGTGTCTGCTCTCTTTCTATAAATAGGGCAGTTGTGCTATACTCCATCAGCGCCCTGTATCCCGGTAACGCCGTAAGAATTCGATTGTTCGCCTTGAAAAGTCGGCTTCATTACCAGGATCGTGCGAAAGGTGACGGGGTTTTGGAGAGATCCACAAGCGTGCTCTGGGTATGCTTCGACACGTACCCCATGCCTGACTTACAGGTACAAGATCATTGTCGCCGTGGACGACGAAGGTACGAGCCATAATTTTGCGCGGTCACGTTTTTTTAACTCGGGTCACCCCACTGGTTTCAGACTTCACTCTTTTTCCAAACTCCTCCCAATCAAACCCTGTTTCAATTCGGTTATGCCTCAGCGCGGGGATCTGTGTTGTGATCAACATCGTGGTTCCATCAACTTCCGCCCGGTGGTGCTGCGGGATCTGTCGTTTTGTCGCTTTGATCATTTTGAATGGAGCACCATGAAAAAACTCCTGTACAGATTTTTTAAGTGTATTGATGTTATCCATACCGTACATCAATACTACTTCGGGCTGGTATGTGCTGATGTTTGAAAGAATACCGCGCATGCGACGCTGATACAACTGTTGCTGGTATAACGTGCGGCTCTTAAGAAAACCGAGTTGCGGGAGGTCGAGCCAGCTATAGTACCACGCATGGTTGTGCGGGCTGGGCAAAGGATATAGCTGTATCAATGCCTCAATATGCGCTGACGGTGATGCAAAGGTGTGTTTCTGATAGTCGAGAAGATCAGGAAGTTTATCACTCCTATAGCCATGCACAAAGGCGGTAAGATTTTTCCAGACGCCATGCTGTATGGCATTGTTGCCAAACCGGTATTCGTAGCGGTTGCTAAAGGAACTTGCTTTGGGGCTATCCCACGTGATGGCAACATGCTGGTATAGTTCGCGGATGTCGCAGAGCGCTCCACCCGTGGCAGGAGGGTGTACCTTATGAAAATAGTTGATCTTATCTGCCACCTCTTCCGGTACCTCACCGCCGCCTTCTTCATAGCCGATGAACCAGAATCTGGCGTGCCACGATCCATATCCGTAGAAATTGTCTATCCAGTGTTTAAGCGGTTTTTCTTCAATAAGCATAAGAGGGTAAAGATAGCGAATGCAAAATTGGAGTCTGTTTGCTTAGTACGAAAAGCAATTCTCACAAAAGGTGCTGACGGTCAAAACAATCGGATATATAATAGATATAATTTTTGACTTTGTCACTTGTGTTTATAGCTGTATCAATTTCTCAGCTTAGTTGAGAGAAATCCGTTACAAGGACTTCCTGAAATATCAATACCTTCGAAAAAATCACATGGATTTCAGTGCTTTGGCTCGAACAGCTCAATGAAGTTACCGGAAGGATCAATAAGCAAAATTTGAGAACCTCCGGGCCCGGTTACAATTTCATTCCGAAAATGTAAGCCCTCTCCCTTTAATTTGGCAACTTCCGAAGGCAAATTTTCTACGACAAGTTCTATGCGATTCCATCCCCCTGGAACAGGCAATGTGCCGTCAGGCATAGCTCTGCCTGCGGAACTTTTTCTTCCACTGAGAAGTAATCGCAAGTTTCCTCTTGTTACATCGGCAAATGCAGGAGAGGAGTTTGTTCCCAGCGTAAAGCCAAGATATTTTGTGTAAAATTCGATCGATGCATCAACATCATCAACCATGTAGCGAATATTTACCTGATCTGTTTTCATACCCTTACTTTAAGATTGTGGTCTGTGTCCGGAATCTCTATCCACTTGACGTTCAATAAGTATGTAACGTCTACGCCCGATACAAAGCTTATCATTCCCAAACATCCTTGACTGTCTTTCCCTAAGGAAATGTTGTCGCGTTTATTACTGAAACAAAATTACATTTTGTTACGAATTTCATCGCATTTTTGTTCCTGAGTACCGGGCTTGCCAATGGAGCTTAACAGGGAGTCTGGTACGCACGGAATGCAATTTGAACAATACCCATGATTGTCCATCTCATCGACGGTACCTATGAACTATTCCGGCACTTCTATGGCCAGCGCAGCTTCAATAAGGGCAAGGACAAACCATTTGGAGCCGCGGTTGGTGTACTGAATAGCGTATTGCAAATGATCGAAGAAGGCGCGACCCACGTAGGTGTGGCGACGGATCACGTTATCGAATCATTTCGCAACAAGCTCTGGCCTGACTACAAAACCGGAGAAGGGATCGAGCGGGCGCTGCTTAAGCAATTCCATCCCCTGGAAGAAGCATTAGTGTCGATGGGTGTTGTCGTGTGGCCGATGATTGAACTGGAGGCGGATGATGCGCTGGCTTCCGCAGCGCACCTGGCTGATGCCAATCCTCGTGTTGTGAAAGTATGCATCTGGA
>DATBVZ010000123.1:0-2609 GCA_036515095.1 Cyclobacteriaceae bacterium
TTGCCGTTGATCAGCCGCTCAAAATTTATTCGGGAGGGTTGGGATTTCTGGCAGGCTCTCACCTTCGGAGCGCCTATGAGAAGAAACAAAATCTCATCGGCATCGGCATCCTCTGGAAGAAAGGCTATTACGATCAGGAACGCAACCAGGATCAGACATTGAAGGTCAGCTTCCGCGACAAGGAGTATTTTTTTCTTACCGATACCAACATCGTCTTTCCCATCACGATTCACGGATCACGGGTACATGTGAAGGCTTTCCTGCTAAAGCCAGGGGTTTTTAAAACCGCTCCCTTGTTTCTGCTTACCACCGACATCCAGGAGAATGACTATCTCGCTCAGACCATCAGTCATCGTCTCTACGATCCTAATGAAACGACGCGCATCGCGCAGTCGATTTTGCTGGGAATCGGCGGAGCAAAACTCCTCGACATCCTGAAGCACAAGACGTCCATATTTCACATGAATGAAGGTCACGCCCTGCCTATGTGTTTTTACCTGCTGGACAAGTTCAAAAAAATAGAAGAGGTTAAAAAACGTGTCGTGTTCACCACCCACACACCCGAGCGGGCCGGTAACGAAGAACACAGCATCCCCTTGTTGCACAGCATGAGCTTTTTCAACGGACTCACCCCGAACCAGGTCCAGGAATACGTATACCCGGAGAACTCCGTACTTAATTATACCCTGACAGCCCTGCGGCTTTCCAAACGGGCAAACGGTGTTTCGCAGCTTCACGGCGAGGTGGCCCGCAAGATGTGGAGTGACAATGAGGGAGCCTGTGAGATCACAGCCATAACCAATGCGCAGAATAAGACCTACTGGATAGATCCGGTTATGGACAAGGCTCTTGCCGGGAATAATGATCCGGAACTCGTCGCCCGCAAAAAGGAATTGAAACGAAAACTCTTCCGGGTGGTGGCTAACCAGACCGGCAAACTATTTGACGAAAATGTGTTGACGATCGTCTGGGCAAGGAGGTTTGCATCCTACAAACGCGCCAACCTCATGCTTTCCGACTATAACCGCTTCCTGAAAATATTTCGTAACGAGAAATATCCCGTTCAGATCATTTGGGCGGGGAAGCCTTATCCCGAAGACTACACGGCTATTAATATATTTAATGAGATCTACTGGAAGACTAAAGACCTGCCCAACTGCACGGTCCTGACAGGTTACGAACTGTGGCTTTCCGGCCATCTGAAAAAGGGAAGTGACCTGTGGTTGAACAACCCGCGATTATATCACGAGGCCTCAGGTACTTCAGGCATGACGGCTGCGATGAATGGTTCTGTAAATCTCTCCATTCCCGATGGCTGGGTTCCTGAATTTGCCCGTCACGGCGTCAATAGTTTTCTGATAGAAACTGCACATGAGGAGCTTACCACGGAATTAAGGGATAAAACGGAAGCGGGTAATCTTTACCAGGTTCTTGAAAAAGAAGTGATCCCTACCTATTATAACAAGCCGGAAAAATGGCAGCAAATAGTTAAGGCAGGCATGACCGATATCATACCCTACTTCGATTCGGGAAGGATGGCGCATGAATACTACGAGAAACTGTACAATTACTAGGTGGTCCGGTGCACCTCGGCCACGGTTAAACCGCTGAGCCAAAATTACGCGGAAATTTCATTTTGGGTGCCTGATGCGGCTAACCGGTAAGGCGCCATAACCGCGGAAAAAAATCCCCTGAAACAAACGTAATCCTGTTTGCAGGAAATTTCCCCCTGATCACTATCGCGTAATTACCGGTATTGGCCTAACTTACCAACTGAATTGAAGCGGGGAAAACGGGAATTACGGTGAGAAAAAATGTTCTGATAATTTTCTATCAAAATTTTGAACCGGGGAAGGTGAATCCCAGGCTGGCCTCGGCAGTTGGCGAAGAAAAGGCTATAGCCGTCTATCATTACCTGGTCAACGCCACGCGCGAAATTACGGACGACCTGCCGGTTGAACGGGTTGTGTTCTATTCCGATCGCATTGAACGGGATGACACCTGGGACAGCGCCACGTATAAAAAGGAACTCCAGGTTGGCGACGACCCTGGCACAAGAATGCGGAATGCGTTTGCGTGGGCATTTAATTCAGGCTATTCGAATGCATGCATTATCAGTACGGATTGTTACGGCCTCACCGGCGAGATTGTAATGAAAGCGATCGAATTCCTGGATGAAGGTGACGCTATAATCGGGCCGGCAAAGGATGGCGGGTACTATCTTTTGGGATTGACCAGGATTTACCCCGATTTGTTCGCCAACAAGAACTGGGGAACGTATACGGTGCTGGACGATACCCTTCAGGATCTCGACAGGCTGGAACTACAATACGGCAAGCTACCCGTCCTGGTCAAGATCAACGAGAAAAGCGACCTCCCCTCGCCGTTGAGATAATGTGCTTATGTGTTTATGTTTGGGTTTCAACCTAAACACGTAAACACGTAGGCACCTAAACACATTACTCCCTACCCAACCTATCCAAATCCCGGATCAGAATCTTCCGGCGGTCGAAATAGATGAGGTTGCGGTCTTTGAGCTCGTTCAAAATGGTAGTTACGGTTTGCCTTGAAGTGCCGGTAAGCGCTGCAATATCCTTGTGGGTTAGCTT
>DATBVZ010000124.1:0-3005 GCA_036515095.1 Cyclobacteriaceae bacterium
AGACCATCAGTACCGACGTGCAACCCGTGCCTGGGACCAGCATCATCTACATTGATTTTTCCCCGGGGCCTTTTTCATTGGGAGGCAGTAGTTTCGCTCAGGTTGCCGGCCAATTGGGTAATGATACACCCACGGTAGTTAGTGAAGAATATTTCAAGGCAGCCTTTGACGCCGTTCAGGACCTCATCCGCCGGCAACTCGTGCTGGCCGGTCATGACATTTCTGCAGGCGGGATGATCACCACCCTGCTTGAAATGTGTTTTCCCGTTCCGGATGCGGGCCTTGAAATCAGTATGCCTGCTTTTGGTGAGGATCACATCAGGATACTCTTCAGCGAAAAGCCCGGCGTCCTCATTCAGGTACAGGATGCCGGTCGGGTAACAGGGATCCTGGCTTCCAAAGGACTTCAGTTCCATGTACTGGGTAAGGTAACAGCCGGGCGCACATTAAAGCTGGATGCGAATGAATTCGATATTGATTCCCTTCGAAATGCATGGTACAGCACGTCACACAAACTTGCCCGGCTTCAGCGGCCGGCACATCACGCCGACAACAGATTTGCCAACTTCAGCAGCCAGCCGCTAACATACGCCTTTCCCTCCTCCTTTGACGGATGCCTTGAGCGGTACGGCAGCGATCCCCGCCGTCAGACGCGGAGCGGGATAACGGCTGCTATAATCAGAGAAAAGGGCGTTAACGGTGACCGCGAGCTGGCATACTCGCTTCACCTTGCCGGGTTTGACGTCAAAGATGTTCATATGACCGATCTGGTTTCGGGCAGGGAAGATCTCAGGGACATAAACCTGATAGCCTTCCCCGGCGGTTTCTCCAACTCCGATGTTTTAGGTTCTGCCAAGGGTTGGGCGGGCGCATTTCTTTATAACGAAAAGGCCAAAAAAACACTAAATGACTTCTTTGAGCGAAAGGATACCTTGTCCATCGGGGTGTGCAACGGCTGCCAGCTCATGATGGAACTGGGTCTGCTCTATCCGGAATGGAGCCATCATCCGAGGATGCACGTGAACGGCTCCGGAAGATTTGAATCGGCATTCATCAACCTGACCATCCCCGATTCCAATTCGGTAATGCTCAGGAGCCTTGCCGGAGCCAGGCTCGGCGCCTGGGTTGCACACGGTGAAGGAAGATTCCGCCTGCCCGCAGACAATGGATTGTACCAGGCCGCCGCGTATTATTCCTACCGTGATTATCCGGGCAATCCAAATGATTCCGACGCTGCAGTAGCGGCCCTGTGTTCCCATGATGGCCGGCACCTTGCCATTATGCCCCATCTGGAAAGGTCGTTATTTCCATGGAATTGGGCGTTTTATCCTGCCTTCCGGAAGGGTGATGAAATTTCTCCCTGGTTTGAAGTTTTTGTGAACGCAATCAACTGGATAAGAATGCAATCCTGAGTTTTTCACAAAACCATACTGCTTTGTGTTGTTAAGGTATTGATTTTGGTTTATATTCAACTTTCAATACGGGAAAGTCGGTCTGAATTAATACAGTTGGTTATGAATAAAGTCTACTTAGCTTCCCTGGCAATCGTGTTTACTGCATGCCTGGGTTACAAAGAACTTCCGGTCGAATACGACTACAGTTACAAAGGTAATTTCAAGAAGTATCGGACCTTTGATATTATGCGGCCGGCGGCACCTACCGACTCGTCCATGACCAATGAAATGATTGAAAAATCAATCGTTTCGCGGATGAAGTTTCTTGGCTACCGTCAGAGCTCCAACAAGCCCCACCTGATCATAGGCTTCAAGATGTTTAATGACAGCCTCCGCTTTCACGGATATAACCAGCCCGAGATCGAAGAATGGATCCGGACGCAAAATGAAAACCTCAATTACGACGCGAAGAATTTCAATCTGAAGATGGGAACGCTGCTTATTCAGTTTTACGATCGCAGGCAGAACCGTTCTATATGGCAGGGCTATGCAACTACCCAATACGGGAGTATCGATTTCAACAACAACCGCCACCTGCGCAATGCTGTCATTTCCATTCTGGATAAGTACAGGTTCTGGGCAGAAGGCTTCCTGGAAGGCGCTACAGCACAGGAAAACGACCTCTAAAAATCCCCGGTCGGGCTTATTTTTTGAAAAATAATTCTACCTTTGCAATCCCAATTTGGGGAGTTAATTCACTTTGCCCGATGGTGTAATTGGCAACACGCCTGATTTTGATTCAGGAAAGTCCAGGTTCGAGCCCTGGTCGGGCAACCGGAAGGATCCCGCCTGGACGGGGTTTTTGTATTAAAGGAACCTTGTGTCAGGAGTGAACCAAAGGGCTCAACGATCATGGCTGTAAAAATTCTAAGTGGAAGCGCTACCATCTACCTGGCACAGCGGATCGCTCATGCCTACGGTGAATCGCTGGGCAAGGTGCAGTACCAGCGATTCAGTGATGGCGAAATGTCACCTTACATCGGAGAGTCCGTTCGCGGGCATGAAGTTTTCATTATCCAGTCTACCTTCTCCCCCGCAGACAACCTGCTCGAACTCCTGTTGATGGTGGACGCTGCCCGACGGGCAAGCGCATCCAGTGTGAATGTCCTCATTCCCTACTTCGGATATGCGCGTCAGGATCGGAAGGACAAGCCCAGGGTCTCCATTGCAGCCAAACTGATTGCCAACCTTATCTCGGCAGCAGGCGCTACCCGGATCATGGCATGCGATCTCCACGCGGACCAGATACAGGGATTTTTCGACATCCCCGTAGACCACCTCGATGGCGCTTACATCTTCGTGCCCTACCTTAAGTCACTGGGCCTCGCGGATATCATGTTCGCCTCTCCGGATGTCGGGGGAATCAAACGGGCGCGAAGCTTTGCCAAATTCTTTGATGCGGAACTGGCCGTATGCGACAAGTACAGAAGGGAAGCCAACAAGGTAAGTTCAATGCGCCTGATCGGTGAGGTTGATGGAAAGGACGTCGTACTTGTTGATGATCTCGTTGACACCGGCGGAACCATCTGCAAAGCAGCTACCCTGTTAAAA
>DATBVZ010000125.1:0-10822 GCA_036515095.1 Cyclobacteriaceae bacterium
CCCTACTTGTTTTCAAATACATTGGCGCCCGCTATCGTGGGTGCCTCCATAGAAGTCTTCAACATGTTGGGTGAAACGACTGCCTTGCGCGACAAGCTTGAGCATAATACCCGCTACTTCCGGACGGCAATCTCCCGGGCAGGATTTGATATCCGGCCGGGCGAGCATCCCATCGTTCCGATCATGCTGTATGAAGCACCGCTGGCCCAACTTTTTGCCAACAAGTTGCTGGAAAGGGGAGTCTACGTCATTGGCTTCTTTTACCCGGTGGTACCGGATGGACAGGCGCGGATTCGTGTTCAATTGTCGGCAGCCCATGAGCAACATCATATCGACAAGGCTATTGAAACGTTTACCGCGGTCGGTAAAGAACTGGGTGTACTCTCATCGGTTGCCCGGACGGGGCAGTAACGGGGTTGATTTACCTTATCTTGTAGCGTTTCTTACTCTTCTTCACTATTGATCCCATTTTTGAGGTATCCCGGGTAAGCAGACCGAACGCGGGATCAATGTTTTTCGATGGAAAGAAATAAATGTTTCCTTTCTTGCCCTTCAGCCTCAGTTTGTACAGGTGAAAAACGGGAATGAGTTTCAAGGATTTCACTTCCGGCCATTCAAAGCGATAGTTCCGGGGGCCTTCCATAATGACGATCTTATTCTTGCCGATGGCTACACGCTTGACCTTGTCACTGACAATCGCATAGATGAAGATGAAGATGAGCCCCAGGGTAACGAAGACCAGCGTACCAAAAATGCCCTTGGGCGAACTGTTCATCTGCAGAAAAAGCAGTAATCCTACGATCCACTGCAGCAGGCCGAACGCAAGGAAAAAATACTTTGCAAAATAAAACTTGAACGGGCTCGCTTCTACCATTTTTCGAACACTGGCAATTTTGTATCCTACAAGCAATGCAAAGCTATGACATTTAGCGGGAATATCCAGTCAGGGATCGACGGGGCGAAGAATTTACCCGTTCTGTGTACCTTTTTTGACAACCCGCGGACGGGGGTTTTTCCGAACGTCACAAGAACATGTAGGGAGAGGGTAGCAGGGGAAGAAGGTTCGCGGCTCACAGCCTTTCTTCGGCAGCGATCGTTTCCGGCATCACTTCCTCCCAGTTGGAGGGTTCATCATTATGCAGGTACTCCAGTATTTTTTGTTCAGCTTGTTTCAACGACAGTGAGGTAAGGTGCTTGCCATTGCGCGCCAGGATCAGTCTTCCCGTTTCTTCGGAGACTGCCATCACGAGGGTATCGGTATTCTCCGACATACCCACAGCCGCACGATGCCGCAGCCCGAAATCGGGAGGCAGGTGATCGTTTTCACTTACCGGGAGGACGCATCGGGCCGCCCTAATGCGACCCTTATAAATAATCACAGCGCCATCGTGGAGAGGGCTGGTCTTGTTGAAGATTGACAACAACAGCCTTTTGTTGACCTCGGCATCCAGGGCATCCCCGGTCTGGGCATAGAATTTCAATTCGGAATCGCGGGTAAATACGATCAATGCTCCGGTCTGGGTTGCCTGCAGGGTTTTGGCAGCGTCCGTTACCTGCCTGATATCAAAATCCTCTACGTAACCATGTCGCAATGTGGCAAGCGTCTTGACGAAGTTCTCGCGGAACTCCGTGCTCCGCCCCAGTACCAAAAGGAATTTCCTGATTTCCGGCTGAAACAGCACGATCATGGCAATAAATCCCACCCCCATAAATTGTCCGAGAATGGTGACCAGCAATTCCATCTGGGCGGCACGAACCATAAGGTAGACGAGGTACAGGGCCAGTAGTCCCAGGAAGATGTTGACGGCAATGCTACCGCGAATGAGCTTGTAGATCTGATACAAAAGAATGCTGACCAGGCCAACATCAATAAAGTCAACCCACGTGATCTCAAGGAATCCGAGTTTGAAAGCAAAAATCATGTCCTACTGCAAATGTACCAATTCAGCCACAATGCCGGCAGGCAAAACAGATGAATGAAAGATAAATTTACGGGCCGGGGTTCATCTTCGTTTTTTCAACGAGGGTAATGATCTCCACAGCCTCTTTGACGTCGTGCACACGAAGGATGGAGGCACCCTTCAGCAGGGCTATGGTATTGAGGCAGGTAGTACCGTTCAGCGCCTGCCCGGGCGTTGTGCGGAGGGTGCGCCAGACCATTGATTTTCTGGAGAGCCCCGCTAACAGAGGTTTACCCAACAGCCGGAATGTTTCCAGTTGGCTGAGTAAAGTGAAATTCTGATCAGCTGTCTTGGCGAACCCGAATCCGGGATCAACGATAATGTCCCTGACCCCCAGCTGATGGAGGGTGTAGATTTTTTGGTGAAAGTAATCCACGATCTCCTTCACCACATGCTGGTATCCGGTCAGCCCGCTCATGGTTTTCGGGGTCCCGCGCATGTGCATAACGATAAAAGGTACGCCGAGCCGGGCAACGGTTTCAGGCATCCGTGGATCAAGACTACCACCCGAAATGTCATTGATCATGACGGCTCCTTCCTGCACGGCGGCCGATGCGACTTCACTGCGGAAGGTATCCACGGCCAGCAGGGCACTGGGAAATTCCCGGACAATAGAACGGATGGCCTGTACGGCGCGCCGGGATTCCTCTTCAGCGGAAACGTCATCGGCCCCGGGGCGTGAAGAGTAGCCACCTACGTCTATGAACGACGCACCGTCCGTTAACATCTTTTCGGCGTGATCCAGTATCTCCTTTTCGCGCATATACCGCCCGCCGTCAAAAAAACTATCCGGCGTAACGTTTAGAATGCCCATGACACGCGGAACACCAAGGTTGACCAGCCGTCCGAGAAAGTTGAGTGTTTTGTTTGTTGAAATTCCTGTATTTTGGATCGAAGATTTCACAAAATTGCCGACGTTTAACGTTTAGTGAATTAGTACTACTTTTGGCCCCGCCGTGAACGAAACAACCAGCACTGAATACAACCGGGTAATCGATTCCTGCAGAAAACTGTTTGCCATGAAAACCAGGGATTATGGTACTGCCTGGCGGATCCTGCGGCTTCCATCCATTACCGACCAGATCTTTATCAAGGCCCAGCGCATTCGCAGCATCCAGGAGAAAGGTACCCAAAAAGTCGAAGATTCCGTCGTGGATGAGTTCAGGGGAATTGTCAACTATTGCCTGATCGGCCTGATCCAGATGCAGTTGTCGGAATCCGATGAACTGGAGATGGCGTACGAGACCCTGGCCCCGATGTACGACCGGGCCGTGGAGGAGACATTTCATCTGCTCGGTCAGAAGAACCACGACTATGACGAAGCCTGGCGTGACATGCGGGTATCATCCATTACGGACATCATCCTGATGAAGGTTTTACGGGTAAAGCAGATCGAGGATAACGCGGGAAGGACCCTTGTGAGTGAAGGAATAAAGGCGAACTACCAGGACATGACCAACTACGCGGTCTTCGCATTGATAAAATTATCGGAACCCAAACAAGCAAGGCATGATTAAAAAGATCCTGGACGAGTTCTCCGTATACTTTGTCGGTGCACTTTTTATCTTTTCCGGACTGATCAAATTGAATGATCCGATCGGTACGCAGATAAAGCTGGAAGAGTACTTCGAAGTATTCGCCGGGGATTTTGGCTCCTTTTTTCATTTTTTCATTCCTTATGCCCTGGAGATCGGGATGTTTCTTATCGTGCTGGAACTGATTCTTGGCGTGGCCGTCCTTATCCGGTACAGGATGCAACGTACCACCATCGCATTGCTGGTTCTTATGGTCTTTTTTACTTTCCTGACATTTTATTCAGCCTACTTTGACAAGGTGACGGATTGCGGATGTTTCGGAGATGCCATAAAACTCACACCCTGGGAATCTTTTATCAAGGATGTCATCCTGATGGTCTTTGTGCTGCATTTGTTCTGGCACCGGCGGAGATACAAACCCGTACTATCCTATCCGGTGGACAGTATTGTTGTGGCGATGGTGGCGGTCATAAGCCTTTATGCGGGCATTTACGCAATAAGGCATTTGCCCTTTATTGACTTCAGGGCATACAAGACAGGCAACAATATTCCCCGCGAAATGCAACCCGAAGAACAACCGCGGATTGAATATATTTTTGACAAAGACGGTGAGGAAGTCCGTTCGGAGCAATTCCTCACGGCGGAGGATGGGTACACCTACAAAGACTCGCATGTCCTGAATGCGGACAAGATCGTTGCCAGCATTACTGACTATGCAGTTTCGAATGTTGATGGCGAAGATGTCACCTCCTCTACGTTTGAAGGGGCCAGGCTTTTTTTCATACTGTACGACGTGTCGAAAGCCTCCGTCAGCAACATCGGCCGCATTCGGGAGCTGATCAGCTCCCTTGACGGGAAAATTGAAATGCTGATCCTGACATCTTCCGGACCTAACGACATTGACGCATTCCGCCACGAACACCAGTTGGCGGCGCCATTCTATTTCGCTGACGCAACCGTACTAAAGACAATTATACGCTCCAATCCGGGTATTACACTGTGGGTGGATGGAACCGTTCGCGGCAAATGGCACCATAATGATACGCCTGATCCAGCGGAGGTATTGGAGCTCGCCGGCCGTTGACCTTCAAGGGCTTAATTTCAGTACTTTGCATCGATTTGGATTCGGATAAAAATCAAATGACCAGGATATATCTTATCGGTATGCCGGGCTCCGGCAAGACCACGATCGGAAGGCAATTATCCAGGGAAATGGGATTGCCGTTCATCGACCTGGATCATGAAATTGAACGTCGCGAATCGATGTCTGTCTCCTTGGTCTTTTCCGGACGTGGGGAATCTTATTTCAGGAGGGTAGAGGCAGAGGTGCTTCAATCCTTTGCTTCCGGGCAGGTAGGGTTTGTGATGGCGACAGGAGGGGGAGCACCGTGCTTTCATCATGGAATTCAGGTAATCAATCAGACTGGGATCAGTGTGTTTCTGGATGTACCGGCCGGGGAGCTGGCCAGGCGTATTGTTGCGGAAAATCACAGACCCCTGCTGGGTGATACGGATCGCGAGGATCGTGAGGAAGTAATCAGGAACCTTCTCGACAAGCGCTATGCGTACTACAGCCAGGCAAATCTTCGCGTCGATGCCGCAGGTTCCGCAAGCGAAATCATCGCGGTCATAAGGGAAGGCCTAAAAAGTTACTCCAAGGGTTAATAACGCATGCGTGACCTTATTCTTCAGGCTCACTTCCGGAGTTTCATACAGGTCTGCATAGGCGGAAAATGAATAGGGAATATAGAGATCGTCTGACGTACTCTGCACCCATGCGATATCCGCGTAAAAACGTTTTGTCCGGATACCCAGTCCGGCGCTTATCGTGTTGATCTTGTTGTCCTGATCGATGTCGTCGCTGAAGGTGTTTCCCTGAATGGCGTATCCCGCTCTGACACGGAAAATCTCATACCGGAATTCGCCGCCCACGCGAAAGTTGGTCACCGGCTTATAGGTTGCACGGATAGCATCGTTTTCTCCGCTGTAAGATATTCCGGTTGTATTTGAATCATACTTCGCCTTTGCCGGATTTGTAAATTCAACATCACCGGCGATGAAACCGTACTTGGATATGAATGCGACCCCGGTGCTGAATTTAAATGGAGTTGTGAGGGTATAGTCCGAGACGACCACGTCAGTACCTGCGAATTCCTCCGTCAATATCTCTGAACCATCGCCGTAATAATCGAAGTTTTTCCAACTGGTGTTCATGGTGGCGTTATAGGTTTCCGAAAGCTGGTAGAAGGTAGGCGTAGTGACAGAGGCGCCTACCTGAATATAGCTTACCGGGCGAACAATGACACCGATGGTAGCGTTCAGGCCGGTGCCCCGTATGTCCAGGTTTTCTTCCAAAGCCAGATTATTGAGGAGGGGGTCCTCAAAGTCCTCGCTAAACA
This sequence comes from Cyclobacteriaceae bacterium, assembly GCA_036515095.1. Taxonomy (GTDB): domain Bacteria; phylum Bacteroidota; class Bacteroidia; order Cytophagales; family Cyclobacteriaceae; genus ZC4RG29. The sequence goes on from DATBVZ010000125.1 coordinate 5,896, forward strand.
GCTTTCTCGTTTCATAGCGGAGACTGGTTATCCCGATACCCCCGCCGAAGAAGACCATGTCCTTGTAATTTCCACCATACGATATGCTCCATTGGTTTGTGGCTCCTTTGGTTTCGATCTCTTCCTGCTGGAAGGGTATGGACTTGATATCGGTAAAGTACTCGTCTGCAGGTCCGGGTGGATCGAGCAGGGTCTGTGGGCCGATGAGATAATTGAAGTAAGCAAGCCCGGTAGGCGAGTTGTAGTGTGCAGCGCCTTCATCAAACTGGGCCGTGGTGCCAAAGGCGGCTGCATCAATGAAATAATCGATTATTGAGGTGTTGTTGTTGATGCCGTTATAAAGGATCTGGTTATTGAAATCATTTGTTCTCGACATCGTGAGCGCGATCGACCCTCCGTAAAACGAACCCTTTTGTTTCGGCATGTTGAAAACAAAACTGAATCCCGGAATGTTGAGGCCTGTCTTCGTCTCGTTGTTGGGTGTTCCCCGATAAAGGGATTCCGTATTGTAGGTTGAATACGCAGGAGTAAAAGTGACCTCGGAGCGGTTGTACATGCCCAGTCCTGCAGGATTTGAAAGCGCGGAACTGTAATCTCCGCCAAGCGCGATCTGCGCCCCCCCAGCCCCCTGTATCCGCGCGCTGCCTCCCGGTCTCACGCGGCTGAAGAGCAGCGCTGACTCAACATAACCCTGGGCATTCGAGTTGTCGTAAATAAACTGCAATAGAATAACACCCAGGACGAATCCTGAAATTTTTCTGATCATAACACCCGATGGTTTGATGAAGTGTGACTACCTAGTCTCTGCCACGCGATCTCCCGCTGCTACCTGATCCTGTACTTCTTGAACCTGAACTGCTGCCACCACTGTAGCTGGATGAGCCGCTGCTTCGCTGCGGTGTATAAGTGGGAGTAGAAGAACCAAAATCGGAAGTACTCCGGTACCTTCTGCCCGAATTATCGCCGCTTGAGCGCGTATTGGAATCGGATCCGGACCAACTGTTGTAACTGCTGCCCCTGGTAGCTGACCCCTGAGAAGCACTTCTCCAGTTCTTGTTGTAATAGGCTTCCTGACGGGTCGACGACGGCACAGTGGTCGTAATCGTCCTTCCGCCGGAATTTGAACGTCCGTAGGAAGGAAGCGATACATTGTCCCTGGTGCGGGTTGGCGTTGCGGTTGTATTGTAAGTCGTTGCCCCCCTTGTAGGACGCTTGCCGTAGCTGACATTGTTCTGCGCGTTGTTGTCTACTATGACAACGGTTGTGCGAGGATACCAGCTATTGTACCATCCGTATCCGCCGGTCAGTCCCCACGGGCGCATTGAAAACGGGCAGTACATACTGCCGAACGAATAGCCCAGTCCGACATTCCAGGAAGAACCGCCCCAATAGGAACCGGAACCATAACCGTACATCGGACTATAGAACGGGTCATACCAGGGTGAACCCCAGTAATCGTACTGCGAAAACGGGGAACCATAATAGGAATAAAAAGGGCTGTAGTAAGGGCTGTTCCACGAACCGAACGCGGGACTGTACCAGCCTGACGAATACCAGGGGTTGTTGTACCAGTTGTTGAAACCGTTGTTCCAGTTGCTGTAACTGGAAGCTGTTTTTTGGTTGTAATTACTGATAAAATAATCCTGCTCATCTTCCTGGGCAGCCCTGGCATTTGAGCGGGAGACATGCTCAGGATTGACGTTCCTGGCGGAGTAACTGTCTGTGGGATTTTGGCTGAGCTCTTCGTCCAGCATGGACTTCTTCCTGCTGGTCATGGCCAGTGCACCGGAACTTTTCAACGCATTCAGTTCACTGCGATCACGGGCATTGAAGTACATGTCATCATACTCAGCCTGAGCAAACGAACTGGCGGCGAACCCTAGCGTTAAACAGCCTACAAGAAAACCCTTGAATTTCATATTTACCCCCTGTTTTTTAAGTACTATAACGGTATTCCCAGTTAAAAGTATTTTCAATTTATGAATTTAACTTCATTTGATCTATTAAAATTCCGGTTACTCATGCAAAACTGACGGGCTGCTATATATTTGCCGGGATTTTCAATGAAATTAGAGCAACTATTATACCAAAATGGCCAAAGAATTACCTTCCCGATCCGAAGATTACTCTCTGTGGTACAATGAGTTAGTTAAGAAGGCCGACCTGGCCGAGCACTCCGATGTGAGGGGTTGCATGATCATCAAACCATACGGTTACAGCATCTGGGAGAAAATGCAGCAGGCGCTGGACAAAATGTTCAAGGAAACCGGTCACGTCAACGCCTACTTTCCGCTCTTCGTACCCAAGTCCTACCTCGCGCGGGAGGCGGCGCATGTTGAAGGTTTCGCAAAAGAATGCGCCGTTGTCACGCATTACCGGCTGAAGAATGCGGAAGACGGAAGCGGGGTCATTGTTGATCCGGATGCCAAGCTCGAAGAGGAACTGATCGTCCGTCCGACTTCCGAAACGTTGATATGGAATACGTATAAGAAGTGGATCCAGAGTTACCGGGATCTTCCCATCCTTGTAAACCAGTGGGCGAATGTAGTTCGCTGGGAGATGCGTACCCGGTTGTTCCTGCGCACCGCTGAATTCCTCTGGCAGGAAGGTCATACTGCCCACGCCACCTCAGATGAAGCGGTCAGGGAAACCCTTCAAATGCTGAACGTTTACGCCGAGTTCGCCGAGAAGTATATGGCCATGCCCGTTTACAGGGGAAAAAAGAGCGATGGAGAAAAATTTCCCGGCGCTATCGACACGTATTGCATTGAAGCCATGATGCAGGATGGAAAGGCACTGCAGGCCGGGACTTCCCATTTCCTGGGTCAGAATTTTGCCCGGGCCTTTGATGTACAGTTCTCCGGCAAGGATGGGAAGCTCGATTACGTCTGGGGAACCTCCTGGGGTGTCAGCACGCGGCTCATTGGGGCGCTCATCCTGGCTCATTCGGATGATGACGGCCTGGTCCTGCCGCCCGCGTTGGCGCCTGTCCATGTGGTGATCGTGCCGATCTTCAAAAATGAGGAAGAGCTGAGCGCAATCACTGCGCGTGTGGACCGGCTCTCAGCGGATCTGAGGAAACAAGGTTATACCGTAAAGTTCGATAACAGGGATACCCACAAGCCAGGCTTTAAGTTTGCCGAGCATGAGATGAAAGGTGTACCTGTCAGGCTTGCGATTGGTCCCCGCGATCTGGAAAACGGAACGATCGAAGCAGCGCGGCGCGATACAAAGGAAAAAGTGGTTCTGAAAATGGAGGATGCTGCAACGGCCATCACGAAGCTTCTTGATGAAATCCAAGCGAACATCTACAACAAGGCGCTGAACTTCCGGAATGAGAAGACCACCAGGGTGGATACCTATGACGAAATGATCAGGGTATTGGAAGAAAAAGGCGGGTTTGTTGCAGCACATTGGGATGGTACAACCGAAACGGAAAACCTGATCAAGGAAGAAACCAAGGCAACCATTCGTTGCATACCCCTTGATGTTGAGGAAGAAGAAGGCAGCTGTGTTTACTCGGGCAAACCTTCGCATCGCAGGGTGTTGTTCGCAAGGGCTTATTGATCCGCAGCTTTTGGTTTTGAAATATTGCCGTTGCATGGCCCGTGGTTGCCAGATTATCCCTTTGAATGCGTCCAAAATTATTTAGCTTTGAAAATACGATCATAGCATGGAATGGGTGGCGGTATTAGTGCTGATCCTGGTAGGAATAATCCTGATTATTGTCGAGATTATCTTCGTTCCGGGCACTACCATAGTGGGAATCCTGGGGTTCGGCCTCGTGGTAGGGGGCGTGGTCATGAGCTTCAACCATTTCGGAAGGACCACAGGTTACACCGTTGCCGCTGCGACGGTGGTTGCCACCGGACTGGTCTTGTTCTGGTCGTTACGGACCAAGCCCTGGAAGAAGTTGTCACTACGGAATGCCAGTGACAGTAAAGTGAACGAAGGGGCGATGGAAGGTTTGGAGGTAGGCGCGGAAGGCGTGGCTGTTTCTGCTCTTCGCCCGTCCGGAAAGGCGGAAATTGCAGGGAAGCTGTACGAAGTGACCACATTGGGCCACTTTGCAAATGCCGGTACGGCGGTCAAGGTCATCCGCATTTCTTCGCACCAGATTGTTGTTGAACCAAAACCTAATTAGCAGCTATATGGAAGGCACTATTTTGCTACTGTTCGTTTTCTTGGGCATCGTCGCCCTTTTTATCTTCTTTTATTTTATTCCGGTCGGACTTTGGATCACTGCGGTGTTTGCCAACGTAAGCGTCACCATTGGCGAACTGATCGGGATGCGGATCAGGAAGGTGCCGCCAAGCGTTATTGTCAACTCGCTGATCACAGCCACCAAGGCAGGCCTCACGGTCACCACGCGCGAATTGGAAACCCACTTCCTTGCCGGCGGGAATGTGCCCAACGTAATTCGCGCGCTGATCTCGGCAGACAAGGCCAACATCAACCTTACGTTCAAGCAGGCTACTGCCATCGACCTTGCCGGTCGCGATGTTTTTGAGGCCGTGCAGATATCCGTCAATCCCAAAGTGATCACCACGCCCAAGGTCGCTGCAGTGGCGGCAGACGGTATCCAGCTTATTGCCATTGCCCGCGTAACGGTACGGGCCAATATCCAGCAGCTGGTGGGTGGCGCAGGGGAGGATACGATCCTGGCGCGGGTTGGCGAAGGAATTGTAACTTCGATCGGTTCGGCAAAATCGCACAAGGAAGTGCTCGAAAACCCGGACAAGATATCCAAGGTGGTATTGTCGCGGGGTCTTGATGCCGGTACCGCCTTTGAAATACTTTCAATAGATATCGCGGATGTGGACGTAGGGGCAAATATCGGGGCCAAGCTTCAGATCGATCAGGCCTCGGCCGACTTGAAAGTGGCGGAAGCCAAAGCAGAGGAGCGCAGGGCGATGGCGGTTGCCCT
>DATBVZ010000126.1:0-2838 GCA_036515095.1 Cyclobacteriaceae bacterium
AGAACAGAGTTTCTTCGGGTCGTACCGGAGCGAAAGGACAAAGATCTCGCAGTTCTTCCGTATCAATTACGCACTTAACGACAAATATATTCTAACGTTCACCGGCCGCAGGGATGGTTCCAGCGAATTTGCCGAAAACAAAAAGTATGGATTTTTCCCGGGAATATCGGCAGCCTGGCGCATCAGTGAAGAGGCCTTTCTCAGCGGTTCCAACGCGGTGTCTGACCTGAAGTTTCGTATCGGCTATGGCGCCTCCGGCAATGACGTCATCGGATCGAATGCACTGGCGTTGTACGGTACGGGTTACACGTTTCCAATCGGCGACATTTTGTATACCGGGGTAGCCCTGACGCAGGTCGCTAATCCTGACCTGACCTGGGAGACGGATGTGTCCATTAATGTTGGTGTGGACTTTGGGTTCTGGAACAACAGGCTCACCGGCTCGCTGGATGTATTCCAAAAAACTGCCAGGGATCTGCTCGACTTTGATCCGCTGCCTTCCAACAATGCAGTAGGACGTGTAGCCGCCAATGTCGGTTCAACCAGGAGTCAGGGAGTGGAGGTGGGTCTTCGGTCTGTTAACGTCGATGGCGCGCTCACCTGGACTACCATCCTGAATGTCTCCACCTATGAAAACTTTTGGGTGGAAAGAAATCCCACACTTACACTTGCACCATGGATAGGGGAGGGCGATCCGATACGCGCCGTGTACGGCTGGCGAACGGACGGCATCATTCAAAGCAATTCGGAAATCCCTGCCTACATGCCCGATGCAAATCCCGGTAACATTAAGTACGTGGATATCAACAACGACGGTGTACTTAACTCGGATGATGTGGTCATGCTGGGTAACCGGGACCCTAAGTGGAATTTCGGTCTGGGCAACACCTTTACGTTCAAGAATTTTGACCTGAATTTCTTTTTCTACGGGTTTGCCGGGAGGATGGCTTCCATCAACTCCATCGGAAGGGGCTATGATCCGGCCAATCCGGGTGAACGCATTGCACTCAGCAATATTCAGAATACACCCACGGATATCCGCCGCGTTTGGTCGAACGACAATACCCAGGGCGACTGGCCCGGGATAGCAACTAACCCCTACAGCGGCTCGAATCCTGCAGGAAATGCGAACCATGATTTCTATGAGCAGAAATCGGATTTCTTCCGCTTAAAAAATGTGACGCTCGGCTACACGTTTCCCTCGGCGTTGTGGGGCGACCAGTCGGTTATCCGCTCGGCAAGGTTATTCGTTGATGTTCAGAACCTCTTTGTCATAACCGACTTCGAAGGATTTGATCCCGAGTTTACGGAGACGAATCCTTACCCGCAGGCAGTATCCACTACGGTTGGTGTGAATATCCAGTTTTAGAATTTAACGCCCTTGATCATGAAAAATACAATTGAAAAGATAGTCCGGATCCGCTTCAGTAAGTTTGTAATCGTACTGTGTCTTCTGCTGGTTGTTGCTACCGGTTGTGAAGATCAGCTTGAACCGAAGGTATTTACGCAGCTCAGTCCGGAAAACTTCTTTGAAACCGAAGAGGATTTCAACGCCGCCCTTATCGTTCTGTATAATCCGCTGACTTCGGACTGGGGAACGGAGGACACAGGAGATGCCATCTGGTATCCTGCTCTGTACAATGCCAACAACAGGACCTACTTACTCCGAAGTCTGCTCACAACGGATGAAATGGAAAACGGGTGGGACGCCAATCTGGAGGAGTTCACCTTCGGCCCATCCACCTGGGCAGGTGGTGACGAAACCACCTATTATAAGGTCCGGTACGTAGCCCGTGCCACGGACGCCATCGACAAGATCAATGCCGCTACGGGTGTGGAGGAAAGTATTCGCAACAAGTATGCAGCCGAAGCCAGGGTATTGCGCGCATGGCTGATGTACGTGCTCTATGATTTCTATGGCCCCGTTAACGTGAAGACGGACCCCGAGACCTTAAGTGATACCGAGATCCTACCGCGCCCCACCGACCAGGAATACATCGCCCAGATTGAAAAGGACCTCACAGAAGCCATTCCGGAGCTCCCGGACAGATACAATAGCGATGCTACAAATTGGGGCCGCGTGTCAAAAGGCGTGGCGCGTATGCTGTTGTTGAAAACATACATGCATACAAAGCAATGGGATAAGGCGGAGGCGGTAGGAAAGGATATTATCAGCATGGGATACGCGCTCGAAGGAAACTACGACGACATCTTCAAAGTGGAACGCAACAATGAAATAATCTATGCCATAGCATCAAGCGACGCCGCACCCAATTGGTATCCGCAACATGTGTTTCCCGACAACTATCAGTCGTCACCCATAATTACCCGGGGTGGGGGTTGGTATGGCTATTCCATGCCCTGGACATTCTTTGACAAGTTCGAAGCAAGCGACTTGCGCAGGACAACCACGCTCATCGAAAGCTATACCAATACGAGTGGCGCCACAACAGACAGAAACAACGGACTTCGCGGGGCGATTCCATTGAAATACACAGGTATCCAGGGTCCGGGCCCGGGATATACAGCCGATGTTGTAGTCTTCAGGCTGGGCGAAGTATTGCTTTCCGTGGCCGAGGCGATCAATGAACAACGCGGTCCCGACGAAGCGTACGCTTACGCTAACCAGGTGCGCAGCCGTGCGGGCGTCAGTGATTTTTCCGGTATGACACAGGAAGAGTTCAGGGGAGCGATCCTCGATGAAAGAGGCCGGGAACTTTATGCCGAAGGCACACGCAGGCAGGACCTGATACGACACGGACAATTTATTGGGAACGCTGTGGATAGAGGCAAGGACGCCAAACCGCACCAGGTGCTGTTCCCGATACCGAATGCAGT
>DATBVZ010000127.1:0-3063 GCA_036515095.1 Cyclobacteriaceae bacterium
TTTGGTGATTACCAGAGAGTCAGGACGATGCAGGCGGAATTTGATCAGGTAAGGAAAGACCTTGAGGAGGCAAACCGGCAATGGGACGAGCTGGCCACAAAAATTGACAATGCAGACTCCTGATTCATCGGATGCCGAATCCTATCTGGAACATGAACCGCTCGATCCTCTCGTCGATTGAATACCTGAACGGGCTGCCGGATGAGCCGTAGTTACCCGCTATTTCCTGCCTCTTGTATCCCGCTGAAAGGTAAAGGTTCCACTTGTTGCCGGAAAGCTGATAGCCGATCATGGGATTGATCAGGGACCCGCCCTTTGTATCCCCGAGGTCAATTCCATCAATTGTCTTCAACAACAACCTTCCGTACGAATGGCCGGCATTGAAACTCAGAAACATACTGTTCCTTGTATATCCGCGGAAATGGCAGGTCAGGCTGCCGAAGAGTGGTATGACCCGCCAGCGCTCGTATCCTTCGATCCCTGAGCCCACGCCTATGGTCCACACACCAATGGCTATCCCATGTACCGACGTCAGACTGCCACCTACCAGCCCGTATTCGCCGCCAAGCAGAACGCCTGTTGAAAACTGGTTGTGGTACTTGATGCCGGGAGAATTGGATTCCGGCTGCTCCGTATTCTGGGCCTGCAATTGGCCTGCCGCCAAAAATATCCCGGCAAGCAGCAGGGTATTAATCCTCATCCTGCACAACGATATGACTCAGTAATTTGAGGTTTTTATTATCTGCGTAGTCGTATTGAAAGATACCTTCTTCCCCGATTAGCATAAGGACATCCTGATACGGGATAGCGTCAAGTGCATGGATAGACCGGTGTTGCGCCAACAGGTTATCCTCCAGATCAAGCTTGTCGGAAACATCGAACATCTTGAGTCCGGCAGGGCCATCGCACACAAAGAGGAGGTTGCCGTCAATGCCCAGTCCGTGCGGATTGGTCATCGAATACGTCTTCACCAGTTGTGGCGAGGCGGGATTGCTGACGTCAAGGATCTCGAGTTGATTGTCGAAGCCTTCGCAGGTAAGGTTTCCGGAACGGAGGGTAACGTATGCATAGTCGTCGGATACCACTACCGGATCGCAACTGTAAATATGTTGATAGGTGGCGAGGAAGGAAGGTTTTTCGGGTGTAGCAATATCGAGAATGTGCATGCCTGACCTTGCCCCGATAAACAGCTTGTCCTTATACGGAAATAGTGTTTCAATATCCCAGCTAACATAGAGACTATCCCTTTCATCCGGATGCGTGGGGTTTGAGATATCCACGACTTTCACATCGGCACCATTAAGGAGGTAAAGATGATCGGAGTGAACGGTCATGCGTGCCAAAGAGCCGCCAAGACCGGGGCCAGAGCCGGTCCCCGGTGCTATGGCAGCCTTCGAGTTGAAACTTGCCGACGCTTCTATCCCCAGCGCAATGCCGTCGCTCATCATGAATCCACCCCAGGGCTGAAAGATTACATTGCAGTCTGCTGTTTCAATATTAACTTTCTCTACCCAGGACGTAACTACACCGCGTGTAGCGTCGGGGTAGAATCCAAGGCTATTGTAGTAGTTGAACATGTTTTCGGAACGGTCGATCACCCGGATCGCGTTGAGATCGCTAATGTCCAGTGAAAGAAGGTCCATAAAGCTATCCGCATAGAGCATATTACCGTTTATGGCAAGGTCGTAATTACCCGGTATGTTGATAAATTTCTTAGGGAGGGGATTGCTTGGATCGCTGTCATCGATCACATGAATACCTTCTCCCGGCTCATTGATAAAAAGATAGTTGTCCTTGAAGTAGATTCTGCCAACCGACCTTACCGGTCGGGATCCTTGCACAGCTACCGCGGCGCGCACGACTTCCAGCGGGGTGTAGACAGGCTCGTAGTAAACATACCGGGCACTTGTTTCGCACGTATCGGTACAACCCTCCAGGACGACACTTAAGCCCAGGAGTACCGTTAGGAAAAGCAACGCGTAGAGGGAGACGTGCAGCCGTTTTTGAATTCTGGTTTCGAGCGGGGCCATACATGAAGTTGATTGTGTTATTCCTTAGACACGATCAGGCCGGCCGGGGTTGGAAGGCTATTCAAAAATATATCGGAACCGCAGGCCCACATCAAAGGTCACCGGGATGGCCGTGAGCCCAAGGCCGGATTTATAGATGGAACCGAACGGATAACGGACACCGGGATTTAGTGAAACGCGGTAGTTGTCGGAAAAACGGTAGCTGATCTCGGTTCCTACCAGCCCGCTGAAATTCAACGGACGGTAAGGCGAGTCGCTGCCTCTTCCGTTTGTCACTTTATCCAGGTTGCCGCTCTGCGGCTGCAAGGTATTCTGTAAGAACAGGTCTGTTGCTATACCGCCGTTTATTTGAAGTCCAAATGACCGGTTGACCAGGATATAACCTGCCTGCAATGGAATGCTGAGGTATTCGAGGTTGTTGTTGACCCGGTAGGGTGCCGTAGGAACGACGCGCGCGGAAGCGTCGGACATCTTGGTTATTTCCGCCGAATAGGCCGCCTTAAAATTCTGATAATCTGCTGTCACCACGGCATCGGAGGTGAAGGCAGCGTTTTGGGTCATGTAGTTCAAGCCGCCCTGGATCACCCAACGGGGCGCTATTTTTCCGCCTACATTCACGCCGACGGAATACGATACCCCGGAGGCCTGCGTCTCACTGGCAAGTGTGGCGTTGGCGGAATATAGATTCATCATTCCGGTCTGAGCCATTGCCAACGAAGAGGGGGCTGCACCCTGGTTGTAGTTGTTGAACGTACCGGCGGAAAATCCCACGGACGTCCATATCTTCTCGTCCTCAAATTTTTTCTTACCGGCAGCTGCCTTTTCCTCCATTTCAATACTGGCCAGAAGCAGATCGATCTGATCCGGCTCGGTTTTAGGGAAATGGGGTACAATTTTTCTGTCTTGCACGAGTGCAGGGAGCGGACGGTCGCGGAAGACGGGTATCCTCCCTCCTATGCTACTCGCCCGACCTCCATTAGACGGTGTCAAACCGGCCTCCAGGCCGCCCTCACCCCCCGGCTGATCGCTTGCG
>DATBVZ010000128.1:0-5862 GCA_036515095.1 Cyclobacteriaceae bacterium
TGGCCGGATCTGGCTACCTGAATTCCGGTATGCAACTACCGTATTACAGTGAGTTCCGTTTATCCATTCGAAAGAATGCTTTCGATCGACCCGAGTTCATCCTGGCTGAAGTCAGGTGTACTCAGGCAAAGAATGGAGTCAAGCAGTTGTGCCGGCGAACTTGCGCCGATCAGCACGGAGGTGATACGCTTATCCTTTAGCAACCACCAAAATTTTGCGTCCCCACGAATAATCATCACCCGTCCAGATCCTATCCATCCAATTGGCAGGATTTTCCTGATATACCTTGCAATACGTTGGTATTCCCGTTCATCGCGTATTAGATGGTCATGATACCGCGGCTGCCATGCGAAACCGGGAATGATTTTTCGGGCACCTTTCGCCACCCCGATTTTATAACCCCGTACGATGGATGGCAGATTCTGTGATTGTGGTCCGAATTTGTTTTTGGATGGTTGGTGTTGCCAATCCGGCGCGGGTTTCTGGGATATCCATGACGGCGGTTTTATTTTTTGGTCCGGCATTGTATCCCGTTTTGTCAATAATCAGAATCCCATGCACATGGTCAGGCATTACAACATAATCACCCAGGCGTACAAACGGAAAATGTTTTGGTATATCTATCCAACATTGATTCGCAATATTTCCTATTTCTGAAAGTTGCATTTTTTCATCCATCACATCTCCGAATGAACGCCGGCGGTCACGCGTATTGATGGTAACGAAATAGGCAGCATCCTCTCCGTAATCCCACCATGGTGCCCGAGCAGTTTTGTTGCGGTATTTGTTTTGGAATTTGGATTTCACCCTGCCCTGTTAAACCGGTCAACATGTGAGCTATTTTTTTATACAATAACTCTGTGGCTATGTGCCAATTTAGGATGATTTGTTTTAAAATTGCCCTATGATAGGGGCATAAAAATATGGTAGGACACACAAAATGGTTCCACCCAGCCATTTTGCCATATTTTGTTACAATTTGTAGCCATTTTAGCAGAATTTACATCCTGGTAGCATCTTTGACGGAACATCAAAAAAGGAGGACACGTGGACATTTTCTCTAAACTGATCATCGACGCCGTAAACAAGACAAAGAATTCGGTTGTCAAGATTGACGTCTTCAAGACAGTCAGCAACAAGGTAAGGCGCGCAGGATCAGGGTCGGGTTTCGTTTTTTCTTCAGACGGACTGGTCTTTACCAACAGCCATGTTGTAAACGGCGCGGAAAAGATAATGGTTAGCCTGTATAATGAGAACGAGATCGAAGGATTCCTGATCGGCCAGGATCCGGATACGGATCTGGCTATTCTCAAGATATACGCAAACGGATATACATCAGCCCGGCTGGGAGACGCTGCCGAACTGCAGATTGGCCAGTTTGTTGTCGCTATCGGAAATCCGTACGGATATCAGCATACGGTAACAACAGGAGTTGTAAGCGCGCTGGGACGAACCCTCCGCACCCAGTCCGGACAGTTGGTTGACAATGTTATCCAGACCGATGCGCCGCTCAATCCCGGCAACAGCGGAGGACCTATGATCACCCTTGACGGCGATGTGGTTGGTGTGAATACGGCTATGATCAACGGCGCGCAGGGACTGAGTTTTTCCGTAAACATTGAAACGGCCAAGGAGATCGCCGCCCAACTGATACAACACGGCAAGGTATTCAAAGCCTACCTGGGGCTGATGCTCCAGGAAGTACCGATGAACCCGAAGATAGCGCGGCATTATCACCTGAAAAATCAAAAGGGGTTATTCATAACGGCCATTGAGCCCGGCTCGCCCGCCTCAAGGTCTCAGCTTATGGAGGGCGATATTATTGTATCCTTCAACAACAAACCGGTAAACAGCACTCAGGAGCTATTCAAAGCGCTGACCCACCGGGATATCCTCACGATGACTGACGTTGGCGTAGTGAGGCATACCCAACTTCTTACGGTTACCATAACCCCTGTCGAAAAAAAATGAGCGCAACAAAAAAGGCATCGCGGAAGGTGCCTTATTTTGTTCCGTGTTAACCCGTCAGCTATTTGTTCGCTGAATCAAACCGGGATGCCACCTCACTCCAGTTTACTACATTCCAGAATGCTGCAATGTAATCCGGTCTCCTGTTTTGATAATTCAGGTAGTACGCATGTTCCCATACATCCAGGCCAAGGATCGGTGTCCCTTTCACCTCGACCACATCCATCAGGGGGTTGTCCTGATTGGGAGTCGATGTGATGGCCAGTTTCCCGTTGCCATTAATAATAAGCCATGCCCAGCCTGAACCAAAACGTCCTGCCGCAGCTTCCCCAAATTTCGTCTTGAAGTCGTCAAAACTTCCAAATGCGCTGGCAATGGCTTTTGCCAGTGCGCCGGAAGGGGTTCCGCCGGCATCGGGGCCCAGGATGGTCCAGAACATGCTGTGGTTATAGTGTCCGCCGCCGTTGTTGCGAACGGCTGCGGGGTACTTTGAGGCCGACTTACAGATATCTTCAATGCTGTGGCTTTCGGCATCGGTTCCGGCAATAGCTTTATTCAGGTTGGTGACATAAGCGTTGTGGTGTTTACCATGATGGATCTCCATGGTACGGGCATCGATGTGTGGTTCCAATGCGTTGAAAGCATAAGGGAGATTGGGCAATGTAAAAGCCATAGTGAACGTATTTTAAATTAGTTGAACATATTTCGAAAGCGTGATTGCCGAACTGCCGGTGAATGTCCCGGCCTGTCCTGGTTTCAGGCTGTCAAATATACAACCATAAAGGAAGGTAGAAAATTCGAAACCACTAAGATTGGAGGCCCCAATCCTTATTGGATTTGTCTATTTGCAAAAAGACAGAATCAATACCCCGTGAATCACTGCTGCGCTGTGTCATATTCTCCTCAGTTGCTCAAAGAATGAATCGATCAGCGATTTGCTCTCAGCCGCAAGAATACCCTTCAGTACCTCCGTTTTCGGATGCAGCAGCGGGCCGCCGGCAATGGAGTAGCCACGCTGGATATCGGAGGCCCCGAACACAAGCCGCCCCAGCTGTACCCAGTAAAGAGCGCCCGCACACATAACGCAGGGCTCTAACGTAACATACAGCGTACATTCGTTAAGGTATTTTGATCCCAGGTAGTTTGACGCCGCAGTCAGGGCAAGCATCTCCGCATGCGCGGTCGCATCCGTAAGCTTCTCGGTCTGATTGTATGCGCGCGCAATGACACGGTCGCGTGACACCACAACCGCGCCAACCGGTATCTCTCCGGACTCCAGCGCTTTGTGCGATTCCTTCAGTGCCTCACGCATAAAGTGATCGTCTGTGTATAACCCCATATTGTTATAAAGTTGCAATAGCGACTCATTTTATCCGTATGCCTTCCATGATCTTTCCGGCTGACTCCTGCCATTGAGCTCTTAGCCGTCTGGGACAATGAAACGAAAATACCAGCGTGCGTCCGGGCTGGACAAGGTATTGTATGTACGAATACCCCATGATCGAAGATTCCTGACCCAATTCCCTGGAATTTCCCCGGATGGTCGATTCAAACTCAAAAAAGATAAAGTTGTTTCCCCTGATCTCGCGAATGCCTTCGTTGATCATATCAATGCGGTCGAACGTATTATAAATAGAGGCTTTGAAGAACTCCCTGGCAAGCGTGGGATCGGCATCCGGCCATTGGGTAGCGGAAACGTTCACACTGATATCCGACTGACGGTCCTGGTCGGTGAATGCGGCGAGCGGTGCCCTGACAGATGGATACCGCTCGGCAAAGTCCAGCTCATCCATCGGCCGCCAGTCCTCCGGAACCAGCATTGAAATCCCCTCCGCTACCTGGATTCGCCTGAGTTTCGGAGCATCAAAAGAGAATAATCCACAAAGCACGATAAGGATGACCAGTCTCTGCATAGCACTTTTAATGTTTAGCATACAACGCTTGTAGGGAAACTATTATTAAATTCGCGCCTGAAATTTGCCGTTGAGAACTCAAAATTAATTAATTCTGGCATGTTACGAACTCATACCTGCGGAGAACTACGAATAAGTGACGTTAACAAAAATGCAATACTCGCCGGCTGGGTGCAGCGGGTACGCGATAAGGGTAGTCTCCTTTGGATCGACCTCCGCGACCGGTATGGCATAACTCAGCTTGTATTTGAAGAAGGTAACGCCCCGAAGCAGCTGATGGATCAGGCCCGGCAACTGGGACGGGAGTACGTGATCCAGGCAGGAGGCACGGTTGTGGAGCGGTTGTCTAAAAATGACAAAATGCCTACCGGGGACATTGAAATGCGGGTACAGAAGATCACCCTTCTCAACCCATCCAAACTTCCACCCTTCACCATCGAAGATGATACCGATGGTGGCGATGATCTCAGGATGAAATACCGCTATCTCGATTTGCGGCGCACTCCGGTACGCGAAAGCCTGCAGCTCCGCCACAAACTCGCGCAGCACACACGGGCCTACCTCGACAGCCAACAGTTCATTGAAGTGGAGACACCCGTGCTGATCAAGTCCACACCGGAGGGCGCGCGTGATTTTGTCGTTCCCTCCCGCATCCATCACGGTGAGTTTTATGCGTTACCGCAGTCACCGCAAACCTTCAAGCAACTCCTGATGGTGTCCGGCTTCGACCGGTATTACCAGATCGTAAAGTGCTTCCGAGACGAAGATCTCCGTGCCGACCGTCAGCCGGAATTCACACAGATCGACTGCGAGATGGCATTCGTCACTCAGGAGGATATTTTGTCGATGTTTGAAGGGCTGACCCGGCATCTCTTCAAAAATATAAAGGGCATTGACCTTCCCGAGATACCACGCATGACCTACGAGGAAGCAATGCGGCAGTATGGCTCCGACAAGCCGGACACTCGGTTTGAGATGAAATTTGTCGAGCTTACCGAGGTTGCCCGGGGCAGAGGGTTCCAGGTCTTTGACAACGCGGAATTCGTTGCCGGGATCTGCGCGAAAGGATGTGCCGAATACACGCGTAAACAGCTTGATGAGCTTACGGATCATGTACGCCGGCCACAGGTAGGGGCCAAAGGATTGATCTACCTTCAGTACCGTTCCGACGGAAGCATGAAGTCGTCGGTAGACAAGTTTTTTACCGCAGACGATCTCAGGGGTTGGATCGCAAAATTTGACGCAAGCCCGGGCGATCTTATCCTGGTCATGGCCGGAGAAGGCAACAGCACGCGGAAGCAACTGGGCGAACTGCGTCTGTTCATGGGCGAGCGCCTGGGGCTGAGAAGGAATGATGTATACTCCGTGTTGTGGGTGGTCGACTTCCCCCTGCTGGAATGGGATGATGAAACAGCAAGGTTTCATCCCATGCACCATCCATTTACTTCCGCGCAGCATGAAGACCTGCCCTTATTAGACACCGATCCGGGTAAGGTCCGGGCCAATGCATATGACCTTGTCATCAACGGAGCGGAAATAGGTGGCGGTTCCATCCGTATTCACGACCGACCTACGCAGCAACTCCTATTCAGCAAGCTTGGGTATGCTCCGGAAGTGGCAAAGAAACAATTCGGTTTCCTCATGGAAGCCTTCGAATACGGCGCGCCACCGCATGGGGGCATTGCCTTCGGCTTCGACCGCCTGTGCGCCCTTTTCGGCGGCGTAGAATCCATACGCGACTTCATCGCATTCCCGAAAAACAACGCCGGCCGCGACACAATGATCGATACACCCTCCACCATTTCAAAAGAACAACTGGATGAGCTGGGGCTGGAGGTAAAAAGTGTTTAGGTGTTGACGTGTTTATGTGCCTGCCTGCCTCACGCTGGCCTTCAACGGGGCAGGCAGGTTGACGCCGCTCAGACACCGCGACTCCGGTGGTTGAGCGGAGTCGAAACCAGCGGAGTCGAAACCCACCCAG
>DATBVZ010000129.1:0-3333 GCA_036515095.1 Cyclobacteriaceae bacterium
AAACCGAACAGGTAAAGGTGGTAACTGGAATAAGCAGGACTGTTTCCTGCACGGGGCAGTCCTTTTTATTCTGCATAGCCGTGCGCAAAACTGCCATGTGCTCGATAACATTGCAAAGTGGCATTGAACGGGTAAAAAATCTACAATTGATTCAGCGAAAAAATATACCGGTTATAAACAAATCCCGCAGATGGGGTTGAAGTTCACATTTTTTTTCTGCCTAATGCTTAATTTTCCACTGGTTTTCAACGGGTCGGAGCTAATGGATTCGTAACATTTTCGGATCTGTCAGACAGTTCTTCCTCAAGGGAGGCGCTCTGACCAGACTGTTGAAAAACAAGGATTTCGAGGTTATGGTCATGCGATAGATATCTTTCAAAATCATCGGAAAAATGCAGGATCCTGCGCTGTTGGTCAAAAATGAATCATTCTACCGGACCTTGCTTGAAAGTCTCCAAATTGGTGTGTATTCCTGCGACGGCGATGGATACATTACGTATTTCAATGAAGGCGCGGTTAACCTGTTGGGCTATCGTCCGCAGGGCGAGGATATTACGTTTAGCACGTGTTTTAAAGTCTGGCTGCCGGGCGGAACCGTTGTTCCGCCTGAGGAGACGCCAATGGCAATAGCGCTAACCCAGGGCCGGCCGTTTCGGAATGTGCAGGCCTGGGTGGAGCGACCGGATGGATTGCGTTTCTATGCCAGCATGAATATTGATATCATTCACGACCAGAATGGCAACTTTGCCGGGGCTGTGAATATGTTCCGGGATGTTGCGAACAGGGAACCTGCGGACCAGGCGCCGGTTGTCGAAGAAGGCCGGTACCAGCAGCTTGTTAAATTGTTACCGGTAGCTACTTACACCTGCAACGCGCAGGGACAGATCACCTCCTACAATGATGCAGCGGTAGCGCTTTGGGGACGCGAACCGCAACATAATGATCGCTGGTGCGGGGCATGGAAAATCTTTGACCGGTATGGCCGGGCCGTTGCGCTAGAAGATTGTCCGATAGCAATTGCGTTAGGAGAAGGCAGGGCCGTGGAAGGAGAGATGATCATTGTGGAACGACCGGATGGTACCCAATCCTACGTTATGCCTCACCCGAAACCAATGTTTGATACTTCGGGAAGAATCCTCGGCGCCGTAGATATGCTTATTGACCTGACCGATGAGAAAAGGTCGCATCAGATCCTTGAAGAGAGTATGGAGCGTCTCAGACTCGCTATCGATGCCGCCGAGATGGGGATGTGGGATATGGACATTGCTACAGGTACCGTTGTGACATCAGAACGGCATCGCCGGATTATCGGTTACG
This sequence comes from Cyclobacteriaceae bacterium, assembly GCA_036515095.1. Taxonomy (GTDB): domain Bacteria; phylum Bacteroidota; class Bacteroidia; order Cytophagales; family Cyclobacteriaceae; genus ZC4RG29. Next base: position 1,318 of record DATBVZ010000129.1, read on the forward strand.
ACGAAAAATCCAACTGGACCAGGGAGCAATTCCTCGCCAGACTTCATCCCGATGACCTCCTGAGGGTGGACCTGGAATTCAATATGGCCATGGAAACAGGAAAACTGTTTTATGAAGCCCGGATCATACACCCCGATAAGACGGTCCGTTGGATCCGGGTGAATGGTGTAACCCTGTATTCGAATTCAGTGCCTGTCAGGATATTGGGCACAGTCGTAGACATAACCGCTCAGCAGGAAGCAAATGACCACCTCGAAAAAATAGTGGCTAAAAGAACAAAGGAGTTGAGGCGCCTGAACAAGCAATTGGAAAAATCGAACCATGACCTCGAACAATTTGCTTATATCGCTTCGCACGATCTTCAGGAACCATTGCGGAAAATACAGACCTTTGCGACGCTGGTGGAGAATGTTAACAGCGAATTGAACCGGCGAAAGTACTTGTCAAAGATCCGGGATGAAGCGCAGGGCATGTCAGCGCTGGTGCGTGACGTGCTGATGTTCTCCCGCTTGTCGGCAGTGCCGGAATTTGATCGTGTGGATCTCAACAGGATTGTAGAGGACGTCAAGGCGGAGCTTGATTTACTCATCACAGAAAAGACGGCGATCGTCAAATCGTCAAATCTTCCTACGGTAATGGGGATTCCCCGTCAACTTACCCAGCTCATTTCCAATATCATAAGTAACTCGCTTAAATTTTGCAAGACACAACCTATCGTTGAGATCTTCGCAGGAAGACCATCCAAACCGGAAATAAAGGCGCACTCCAGGCTTCGGGACGACACCGCGTACGTTCAACTGAGCATACGCGACAATGGCATAGGGTTCGAACAAAAATATGCCGATCAGATATTCAATATATTTCAGCGGCTCAACACACGCGGAGCCTATCCTGGTAATGGCATTGGCCTGGCATTATGCAAAAAGATCGTTGAAAATCACAATGGCGTGATCCGTGCAAAGAGTGCACCCGATCAGGGAACTACAATAGTGATCACCTTGCCCGCTGATGCCCGGCGCTTCTAAAATCCGTGTTTGTGGCAATCCGGAGTGCGGTATGATCCGTGGCCTGTCCTTCAGTTCTTCCGGGGAAGTTCAGCGTAATCGGGATTTATCAGCGTTGCCTTCTGGAACCAATAGGCTTTTATGACCCCGATCATTTCGACGAGTTCGGTATAACTGTAGGGCTTTTCAAAATAGGCATTGCATCCCATATCATAGCTGGAAATTATGTCACCACGCGAATTCGACGTCGTAAAAATGAGAACTGGAATATGCCGCTGAGTAGGATTGGCCCGGATTGCCTCGAGTGTTTTCAAGCCGTTCTTCTTGGGCATATTCAGGTCAAGGAATACAATACATGAAGATTGGGAATGCTCGGCAAGTATGGAAAGGAGTTCCTCGCCATCGGAAGCCAGGATGATCTTGTCCCGGTCAATCCCGTTCTCTACCAGTGCCTCGGTAAGCAATAGTCTGTCATCAATATCATCGTCTGCGATAATAACCATCATGCTGCCCGAAACCATGTAAAGGGTGATTTTGAATGAATATAGGAATAATTAACCATTTGTAAAACTGCCGGGTTGGGTTAACCATCTGAATTGATGGTGGTCTGACGGGAAATGGAGGAGGCGCTATGGATCGGAAAATAGCAAAGGATTTGAAAATCAAATACTTAGAGTTGGGCGAAGTTTGCAGCGGGTTTGACTGGGTATGCGGGAAGGCACGCCTCCGTTCCCGGGGCCGGTACCATTCTATCCGATAAAGTGACAAAATTATCTGACGGATAGATACGCGGTTGTTGCAGTTATTTGGGGGAGAATAATCCTGAAATGAGTCCCTTTGTCGGGATAAGATTCCACCTCGATCTCTCCCGAATGGGATTTAATAATGTTCATTGTGGCGGCAAGGCCTAAACCCATCCCATTTTTCTTGGATGTGAAGTACGGTTCAAACAGACTACCCAGATTCTCTGCCGGAATTCCGCAGCCGTTATCAGCCAAATCGATAACGTATT
>DATBVZ010000130.1:0-7157 GCA_036515095.1 Cyclobacteriaceae bacterium
AGCGCGCGTTGCGGGGTTCGAATTCGGCAACAAAGTCGCGCTGGTAGCCGTCGTACTGGTCGATGGGCAAGGTATTCTCCACGACCCCTACCGATTCGTACTTTTTGCCATCCGTTGAAACCAGGTATTCCACTTTGGTTGGGAACATCCTCAACCAGAATGCGTACTGAAAATAGGCAGACTCAATATGGCGCACCTGGCGCACATCCTCCAGGTCGATGACCACATCCAGGTTTTGACCGGCAAAGACCAGCCAGTTGTATCCGTACTCATGTCCGCCCCGCCTTCCATCGGTGAGCATTATGTCCGCATCTTCCGGCAGTTTGGTGGAATCAGGACTGAGGAACGTTACTTTCTTCTGATACGCCAGATGTTCTCTCATACCCAGCGAGAACAGCCGGTAGGTCGATGCGCGCCAGGCTTCCGGTGAGGTGCTCCATTCCTTGATCCGGGTAACACCCTGGCGGATGCAAAGGTCTGTGAAAGGATCGATCCGCCTGCGGATGTCTTCGTTGGGACCCCATTTTTCGCCGACTTTCGTAAACAGTCCCCGTTCCCCGAAATAGCTTTTCTTTGCCTGTTCGACAATAGCAAACTCAAGGGGTAATCTCGCCACCTTTACCCGCTCCAGCAGTACCGGATCTTCCGATACCGCTTTTTCTGCTTTGTCAAACAAGTCCTCGTATATTGAAAGTAGGGCAGGGGTAAGGTAGCTGGTCGCCGCTTCGTTCGGACTACCGAAGATCCGCAGCGGTTGGTGGGAGTCCAGCAGCGCCTGGCGCATCTTGTCGATGTATTCGCGGATAAATTTTCCCGCGTCTCCATAGTATCCCTTGAGGAAATCATCCATCAACGCATCCTCCTCTTCTTCGGGGTTCCATAACAGCTTGGAGATCATGTAGGCACGGAGTTCCGCAAACTCGCCGCCAACTTCGCGGTTGCCCTGTTCGAACATTGCCGTGACGCCATTTTCAGCAAAGAACTGCATGTTCGGTTTCAGCACGTGCAGGTTGGGAAAGGGACTTACAAGGTGGTTGAACTGGATGACGTAGTCCCAGACGATGATATCGTCCGCAATCTTACCCCAGTCTTCAACATCACGCCTGAATTCAGCGCTCGTACGCGCAGTGTCTGAAGACAGGGGCCTGTCACGGGTTACTTCAATGCTGCAGAGCATAATGTTGACGTTCCCGCGGGGTCGCACGTTTTTTGGTGCCTTCCGCGAATACTCATAGGCAAGTGTGGAAATGATCTTGTCGGGGAACTGCTCCGCCACCCGGTTGACAAAACTGATAATCGGGCCCGAGGGCGATCCTTCCCGATCGTTGATAGTCGTGCAGGCCTCGCAGGTGCAATACTGACGGTTGTCATTCTGACTTACCGACCAATACGTGGCCTCAGGATTTCTGGCTATGGCGCGACGAAGACTATTAACCGTAATCTCCAGCACATCGGGGTTGGTAAGGCACAATTGTGTGGGAATTCGTTTGCCTTCCACAAGCGAATAATATTCGGGATGGTCTTTGGCATAGACTTCGGGCGGTACCAGGTTGCCGAAGGTATGAACCCACATACCCCAGTCCGTTCGTTCACCGGTTTCGCTGTGATCGAGCTTATGCCAGTCCGTATACTCCTTATCCCACGTAACCCTGTAGTGCGTGTCCCTGAACCGGATAACAGGCACTTGCTGGTCATTGATCTTTTCCAGCGCGATTTGTTTCTGCCGGGGAATGATCTTCACCGAAGGACTATACATCCGGCACCCCAGGTATTTTTCCAGGAAAGTGTAGACCCCGTAAAGCGTACCCTTCTCCTTTCCGCCAGCGATGATCAAACGCATGCTGTCCGTCCGGATCGCAAATCCGTCTTCCCCGAGTTCGTTTAAATTGATGCCGGTCTTGAGCGCATCCAGTCGTTCATTCTGGCCCAGGACCAATTCATACCTGCTCCAGGTTTCGCCGGCGGTCACTACAGGCAAGGCAGCACCTGATATTTCGAGCAGGTATTTCCGAAGAACTTCCGAGGCTTCGCGCTCGGCGGCCGTTGCTGCAGAAGGAATGACGATCCGGTAATGCGTTAACCCGTCTTCTGCCAGAATGATCCTCCCCGGCACCGGCGAAACCGATGTGCGCGACCGCTTCTTCTTTTGGGCGGAAGCAGGAAGCGTTGCCAACAGCACAAGTCCGATAAGCAAAAGAACCATTACCGGTACCATCCGGGTCACACGTGGCCCGCTGACCCGGGTCAATTGACATCCATTTTCCATTGTACGAGTGGTTGAGTTTACTGTGCAAATTAAGACAAAAGGCAACGTGTCGCTTGCAGGGAAACGCAACAGGAATGAAAAAAAAGTGTGCCAGATCACACACCGATGATTATCTTTATGGTAACCTTTTGTGCGCGTCGGAGAAGTTGTCACATTTACCGCTAGGGATAGTATTTGAATTGAACAAAGCCTTCCGCGGCGAGGTACTCCTTGCCGCCTTGCTGACTTTTTGCGTACCCTGCCTTGTAAGCGCCCAGGAAACTGATACTGCACAAACGGACGACTCCAACGCACTCAAAGCCCTTAAAATGGGTTTGGAGCTCATTACTTCCTCGGGTGGTGATTCAATTGTTAATGAATCGGCTATTGCACAAAGCGAACCGTATGAGGGGAAGATAATCCGCCACATATATACGCGGCACATTGAACTGGAGCAATCCATCTACGACACCAGCAGGCGTGCGCGGAAAATTGTTGCCGACGTGGCGGATGCCCTGCACGGCACAACCCGCAGAGGTATTATCAGGAATCATTTGTTCATGCGTTCAGGAGACCCGGTCAATCCCTATCTACTTGCCGACAACGAGCGATACCTGCGTGATCTCGACTTCATCGTGGACAGCAGGATCATTGTGAGTCCCATACGCGGGATAAAGGATTCAGTGGATGTAACGGTGATCACCCGGGATGTATTTAGTCTGGGTGGCCGGATGGGTGGAAGTTTTCCTTCTGCACCTGAACTGTCGATCTACGACGCGAACTTTCTTGGCCGCGGGCAAAGGCTGGAAGTAGTGAACGTGCTGGATAGCGATCGCCGCCCCCGTTTTGGGTATGCTTTCATTTACCGGAAGAGCAGTATACTGGGCACGCTTACCGATGCAGAGCTTGCCTATTCACAGATAAACACGGGACTGAGTCACGGCAATGAAACCGAGTTTTCCTATTACCTGCGGCTGGATCGTCCCCTCGTATCACCGTATTCGAATATGGCAGGGGGGCTTGAGATCAGCAGGAACTGGTCAGTAAATGTTTATCGGAAACCGGATTCCTTGTTCCTGGACTATGGGTATACCATCTACGATGCCTGGCTGGGATACAACTTTGCCATTAAAGGTGATCCCCAGGACCGCAGTCGTCATTTTTTTGCAGTACGGTACTTCGACGGATACTACACTAACCGGCCTGATCAGCGCACGTACAGAGACGTTTCAACGTACAACAATTCTTCCGGTTACCTGGCGGAGTTCACTTTTTACCGTCAGAATTACTACAGAACCCGTTATTTATTTGGATTTGGCCGTACGGAAGACGTACCCTATGGAATGAATGCCTCAATAGCGGCAGGTTATGTGCGGCAGGTACGCATTGACCGTCCGTATGTAGCGCTCAGGGGAAGCAAGACAATAGCCAACACAAAAGGCAACATCTATGGTTTTGGCCTTGAAGCCGGCAGTTTTATACGTTCGGGAAAATTTGAGGATGCCGTGGTCACTGTTTCATCAAGTTACCATACCAGAGCAGCGAATGTTGGTGGAGGAAGCAGGATACGGGGTTTGTTCAATGTGGGGTATACAGGCTTGTTAAACCAAACTACTTCGCTTCCGCTTGAAATTACCGAGAATGAGATACTGGGGTTTTCGGCCGACAGCCTGTTTGGTACGCGTAAAGCTTTCTTTCGGGTAGAAGCAACGGTATACACGCCATGGCAGTTGTTTGGGTTTCACTTCGCGCCGTTTGCCGGTGCGAACTCTGCCTGGCTGAATTGCACAGTCTGCGAGGGGCATAATCTTCTTGTACCTGGTGTCATTGCCGGATTTCGTACGAGAAATGAAAATCTCATATTTGGCACTATGGAGATAAGGCTTAGCTACATGCCCGAAACGAGAATGACATCGAGCCAGTTCTCGTTCTCTTTTAAGCAGCAGTTGAGTTCAAGAGGAGTGCCTGGATTTGTCAGGGCGCCATCGCTGGTTCAATACTGAAAAAAAAAGCCGGTGTGGGTCTGTCTGTCCACACCGGCGGTTGCGCTACATAAGAAAGTAAAAGTCTTTAAATAGGGCAGCAGGGTCCGTTGACAACATACGAATTACACGAATTACCAGCCTTGATCCAGGCCGTTGTTTCAAGAACGTTACCGTATTCGCTGTTGAGTTCGAACTTGATCTCATACTTGTCGGCGTCCGGAAGGTCGTCAAATTTCACGAAGTTATTGGTGACTGACGAAACATCGCAGCCGGTGTTGCCTTCGGAGCTGTCCAGGATCGCGGGCTCTCCGTTAACCGTTGCCCATAAGATGCTGTTGATGGTGAGGCTGTTGCTCCAGGGGCAATTTGCCAAGTCGAGAATGAAGTGACTGACGCCCTTGGCACAGGGTTTCAGGCAGATCTCGTACGTCCATACCGCTCCGTCCTTTGTGGCTGTAATAGTGTAGCAATCGGCGTCGGTTTCCGAATTGCTGCTTGAGGCGATCTCCGACTCATCGCCCAATTTTTTGAGCTGCCCCGGGGCATTCTGGCTTTGGGGTGACACACCCTGTTCTTCCGAGCAGGAGGTCCAGAACATTACCATGGAAAGGTAAGTAACCAGGATGCCCGCTCTGCTTAGGCGTCCCGGAGTAAGCCAACTAATAGATTTCATATGATTTAATGTTTGGTGATAACCCTCAAGATAAGTAAAGGCAGGAAGGCCGTCGGGAGACACCGGTCATCAAGTGTCAAGACTTTGGTCATGAGGGCCTAAAAGAGCCCGTGATGGCTGTTTTTCGTATCGCTTACCACCTCCGTTCGGAGGAAAATTTCCCCGCCTACGCTAGGGCTTCGGCGGGCAAGCCCGGTAACGCTAGGGCTTCGGCGTGCAAGGGGAAAGAAAACGCCTGGTCATAAAGGCTCTTCCTGAACCTGATTTGAGATACCTTTCAAATTCATAGGCTTTGTGTTTGTCAGTGAATGCGCAGTAAAAAACCAATTCGACCGGCAGCTTTGATTTGGTGTAGTTCACCTGACCATTCAGGTGCCTTCGCAACCTATCATTGAGATCGTTGGTGCATCCTGTGTAATGAGTGCCATCATAGCATCTGAGGATGTAGACGAAGTGCATATTTTTTGTTTGATGCATATAACGGCTAACGGTCCCTTCGCAAACAAATCCACGTTCGCTAAGGCTTCGGTCGTAACTCCAGCGGATTGCATCCGCCGTAGCCCGCCGGTTGCAGACGAAGATAACTTGCATACAAAAATCGAAGAGCAAGGCGAAGCCCGCCTACGCTTAAGCTTCGGCGGGCGAAGGCTGAGAGAGGGATTCGAACCCTTCCTTTTCTCCATTAGATATCAATTAATTAAGACCTGCAAAATTGAATACTCCACGAAATACGCTTGCAAGTCCATCCGATTATAAGAACTGATATACAGATGTAAAGATAAGCTACGATGTGATAAATTTGACTGCTAAATCATAAAACTTTACCCCACCCCGTACGGCTCCTGCCCGCTTCACTCAGTTCAGAATTGTGTGGCCTGGAAAAATTTAGATGATACGTAAAAACTATATCTTGGATCTATTTATAGAGTACAGCTATTTTCGCAAATCCGCTTACAACCGGGTGGATTTGCGAAAAAACGCAATATCTATATTCGACAACACACACGTTACAAGCAAGTTTAAATGACGACTTCACTAATTGAAACCAGCAAAAGGAAAAATAGAATTTAGCTTGCTCGGACATTGCAAGCCCATTTTATTTGTTCACGGTGGATACGTAAATTGCAGAGAGACGATTTTTCAAAAAGGTTTAGACCCTGATAAATTTTGTTTCATCTGGCAATGCAGGTATGGCGGCGTGGAAGTACCCGACCATTTATGGATACAATATACTACAAGTAAAGGAGAGAAATACAGCGATAATCAGGCTGAGAACATGATTGCGGAAAGTGAATTTATGTCTGCTTTTGATACCTGGGTGAAAGATTTTAAAAGCTTCGTTCGTCAAAAGGGAAAGGTGCAGCCTAATAAGTACAGAGCTTTCGGTTACAAACCTCCAAAGCATATATGGGCAAGCGTTAAAGATTGTATTCGCTATTTTGAAATGATGGTAGGTATTCCGCTAAAGGGGTCTTCACCAAAAATGCAGCAAGAGCTTGATCTGAATAAGGATGTTACATGGCATACAAAAAAAGGCGAAGGTCGAAAACTAAGAGATGATGATTAAATCCATTTTTGACAGCTACGGCACACCGATATTGTTAGGAATTTTTATTATTCTTTTCATTCTGGAAACTAAATTTGAATTAAGAAAAAGGACGCAGAGCCGGTTGAAAAGAATAATCATCAATTTTATTGTTTCCATTCCTGCATTTGCATTGCTTCGTATTCTGCTTATTCCTGCAATGGTTTGGCTGGCCGTAAAAAATCAGGCCTGGCATTTTGGGTTAAACTATTTATTTACTTCGTCTGAATGGATAAAAGCCTGCATTGCTTTTTTACTTCTTGATTACACCAATTATATCTGGCATATTTTGCTGCATAAGCTGCCTTTTATGTGGAGGTTTCATTTGGTCCATCATACTGACCTTGATCTTGATTTGACCACGGCGTTCCGTTTTCATTTTGGTGAACTGATCGGCTCAGTTTTCTTTCGCGGGGCAGCCGTAGTATTAATCGGAATTTCACCGTCAATGGTTCTCATTTATGAAATTGTTTTTGAAGCAGCCACGCAATTTCACCACAGTAATACAAAACTTCATTTCGGCTTTGAAAAATTGCTGAATAAAATTATTGTTACGCCGAGAATGCATGGTATTCATCATTCCACGGTAAAAAATGAGACCGACAGCAATTATTCCACTATTTTTTCTTTTTGGGACCGGCTGCATAAAACAATACGATTAAATGTCCG
>DATBVZ010000131.1:0-2388 GCA_036515095.1 Cyclobacteriaceae bacterium
CTTTTCCTGAGGATATCGACGCTAATTTCAGAAAGCCTAAATCCATCCGCGTCATGAGTGCGGCGCAGCACATCGGTCAGGCGAAGTTTGCGGCGCAGGCGCTTGCGGAGGTGCTGGCAAAGGGTATGGATCCCGAAGAGACGCTGATCGTCCTGCCTGACGAAAAGATGCTGTTCCCTGTGCTCCACAGCGTATCCGGGCATGTGGAGAAGCTGAACGTAACCATGGGATTTCCGCTGAGCAGCACACCGCTGTTCAACTTTTTCGAGTTGCTGATGGAGCTGCAGGTCAACCGGCGTGATGGCTCCTTCAATCACAGGGAGGTGCTGGCCTTGCTGGGACATCCTTATGGGGTGGCATCCCATGCCTCCGATGCCATGGCCAAACGTAAGGAGATCCTGAACAATAACTGGATACAGATCTCCCGGGGTTTTCTGCAGTCGGGTTCTGAGCTGTTTCGGCTGATGTTCCGGGAAGCGGAACCTTCAGGCATTATTGATTACCTCCGAAGTGTAATTCTTGCGGTAGGCGCAATCCCGGATCTCCCGGAACTGGACAGGGAGTTCGCTTTTTACTTCATCAAACTCCTGAACCGTATCGAAGCAGTATTCAAAAGTGACCCGGTCGCGGACAAGCAGGAATCCAGGAATTCGGGATTACGATCGTTCCTCCGCTTGTTCCGGCAATTAGTGCGTTCGCAGCGGATCCCTTTCTCCGGCGAGCCGCTTCAGGGACTCCAGATCATGGGTGTTCTGGAAACCCGAAACCTGGACTTTAAGAATGTATTTATTCTGTCTCTGAATGAAGGCGCCTTTCCTGCTTTTGGAAGTAAAGGTTCCTATATTCCACATTCCATACGCATGGCCTACGGGCTTCCTACGACCGAACACCAGGACGCCATCTATGCTTACCTTTTTTACCGGGTACTGCAGCGTGCGGAAAATATCTTCCTGGTATACAATTCGGAGACGGACATTTTGGGCCAGGGCGAAATGAGCCGGTACCTGCAGCAACTGATATTTGAATCCGGACATCATCCGGACCGCGTCATGTTGCATACGCCGGTTCAGCCGAGGAATATATCACCCATTGAAGTCGGCAAGGATGATACCGTTTTCAACCAGCTTGCCCGGTATTGCCTGGGGCAAACGAAAGAGCTGACACCAACGGCCCTGAATGACTATATCGAATGCCGGCTGAAATTTTATTTTCGTCATGTTGCCCGTATACGCGAGGCCGATGAGATCGGTGAAGAGCTGGACAATCGGCTCCTCGGCAGCCTGCTCCATAAGGTCATGGAAAAATTTTATGAAACCATCCTTGCGGAGAAAAAAACAAAAACGGTTGAGGCCATGGATCTTGCGGGTCAGGCGGACAGGATCGATGCCATCCTTGATAAGGTTTTCATTGAACAATACGGACTTGATCCCAAAAAGCCGGTAGCGTACCAGGGACAGCGGCTGGTTGTGAAGGAGGTTATCAAAAGGTTCGCTGACCGGATTATTTCGATGGACAAATCGTATGCACCATTTGAACTGGAAGGCATAGAGAACAAAAATCTGAAGCTCAATTATCAGCTCAGGGCTGAAGGCAGTCCGGTAGTGGTTTTGGGCGGGATCATTGACCGCGCAGACAGCAAGGAGGGACTGTTTCGGGTGATCGACTACAAGACCGGCAAGGACAAAACGGATATCAGGGGAGACATTGCTGAGCTTTTTGTGCGCGATGGCAAGCGCAACAAGGCTGCGTTCCAGGTCATGTTATACGCATTACTTTATGCTTCGAATGCAGGAACACGTGGACACCGGATCGTGCCTGGCCTGATGAACCGTCTTAACCTCTTTGACGAGGACTTCCGGTTCGGGTTGAAAATAGGAGGGAAGTACGTGGAAGATGTGCGTCCCTTTCTGGACGAGTTTGAGGCCGGACTGAAAGAAATGCTGGAAGAGTTGTATAACCCTGATGTACCCTTCACACAGACAAAGGATACGGACATTTGCAGGTATTGTTCGTACAGGGAGATATGTTACCGGTAAATTATGTGTTGATGTGTTGATGTGTTGACGTGTTGATGTTGGGTGGTGTAACTTTTGGAGATCGGGCGCTGTAGACTTAACCGCGCGAAGGGCGCAGAGGACCGCGGATATTTTTGACTATTCTTTACGTAGCGCGCCATCTAACTAAACACCTTGTCATCCAGAACGCGTCATGTGCTGAGCGCCGCACGCGCGAAGCACATGATACGCGGACGGATCCCTTTGAGGTTCGCACCATAGAAGTGGTGTGCACACTCCAATCTACCCCCTTCAATCGGGGCGTGCGTTCTACTTCTGGCGTGAATTCCCCCCTCGTCCCACTGTTCATTCGTTTGACCAGACCCGTAGCAGC
>DATBVZ010000132.1:0-4027 GCA_036515095.1 Cyclobacteriaceae bacterium
TCGTCGAAAGTGTTGAAAACCGATGTTCGGGTAGTCGCGGCTACCAACATAAACCTGATGAAGAATGTCGAAGAGGGTAAGTTTCGGGTTGATCTGTATTACCGGCTAAGCACCGTCCCGATATTTGTGCCGCCCCTGCGCGAACGCGGTACAGACTGCGAGCTGTTGTTCCGGAAATTCGCATCCGACTTCGCTGAGAAGTACCACGTGAAACCGGTCACGCTTACCGAGGATGCCAAGGAAGTGTTATTGCAATACCGGTTCCCTGGAAATATCCGCCAACTCAAGAATCTTGTGGAGCAGATCTCGGTACTTTCGACGGAAGACAAGGTCATTGACGCTGCTACGTTGCAGCGGTACCTGCCGCGCGACAGCAACCTGCCGGCGCTGTATCATAAGGGCTCGCTGGAAAAGGACTCCCTCACCGAAAGGGACATTCTTTATAAGGTGCTCTTCGATATGAAGCGCGACATGATCGATCTCAAGAAATTGGTTTTGGACATATACCACAATCAGGGTAAGGCGGGGCAACTGGTAAAGGAACATCCGCAACTTTTCGATGGGGTCGAGCACGAGGTCCGTCAGAAAACGCAGGAGCCCGTACTGCTCGACGTGGGCGGATCACATAACGGCAATGATGAGCAGGCCGAGGAAGTCCAGGACATTACGCATGAGACAGAGGACGATTCGCTTTCTATCGAAAAGAAGGAACGCGAACTGATCGTGCGCGCCCTCCGAAAGAACAACAACAAGCGAAAATATGCGGCGCGGGATTTGGGTATTTCAGAGCGGACCCTTTACAGAAAAATAAAACAATACGATCTTGAATAGTGCCTTCAGACGATTAATGCCGCTGCTAAGCTTTGTGTTGACGACCTCCTTCTCCGGCTGCGGTATTTATTCATTCACGGGTGGGCGCTCCGAAGCACAGAACATTTCCATTCAGGACATCTACAACAACGCCGACCTGGGTCCCGCGAATATGGGACAGGATTTTACGAACCAGCTGAAAACCTATTTTGTGCAAAACACAAACCTATCCATCGTTCCGGTGGATGGGGAGTTGCAGATGGAAGGGGAGATTTCCAGTTTCACGCTGAGTCAGATCGCGCCGGTACATACGGGTGATCCCAATGAGATCAATCCTGCGTCGATGACCCGGCTGACCATAACGGTGAACATTACCTACGTGAACACGCTGGACGAAACAATGAGCTTCAGGGACAAATCATTTTCTTTTTACAAAGACTTTTCCAATGACCAGAATTTAAGCGATGTCGAGGACGCTTATGTCAGACAAATATTTGAACGACTGGTTAACGACATATTCAACGCCTCGGTTGCCAATTGGTGAATTTTGCCCTATTTTTACCAGCCGCCATGCATACCAAAAATCAATTCATTCAGGTTCTTCACGGATATCTCACCAGTAAGGAAGATGATGCCAGGCAGATCCAGGCGTTGAAGGAAATTTATCCGTACAGTCAGGTGTTGCATGCATTGTCAGCGCGACTCAGCAAAGATCATGACCTTCCTTCAGCGAATGAGGATCTTCAGCAAGCAGCGGTGCACGCTGCCGACCGTGCAGTTCTTAAGGAAGTCATGACACGCGTGGTTGCCTGGCCGGCATCGCACGAAGTTACCGGTATTGAACACCCTGAAACGCCGGCATCAATATCCACCACTCCCGCAGCCCATGACGGGCGACACAGAGACACCGTCGCCGAAGAAGTAATGTTTGATCTGAACCGGCTCAGTGAATTGCGTCACAATTTCGAAAGCCTGTTTGAAGAGGACGCACCACCGGTGCTGGCTGATGAGCGCCCTGCATCGGGTGTAGCGGATCAGCGTCACGAAGCATTGCAGGAAGAAGACGAGGTAGGAAAGGTCAGCAAACCAAAGGCACGTGTTGGAAGGAAACCGGGAAGGGAAAAAGCGCAGCGCATAATCGACCTTGCGAGGGCGCTGGAGGAGGAGAAACTAAAAGACCAGCCTGAGGCGAAACCGGCGCAAAAAAAAAGCCAGGATCAAAAAAAAAGAAGTAATGGTCCCGATGATGAGATCATCAACGACATAAAGAACTCAAAAAAAAAACTCAGTCCGGAAACAGATAAGCAACAGGAACAGCTCGAAATCATAGAGCAATTCATTAATTCCGAGCCCCGGATTCCCAAGTTGGGCGACAAGGCAGCGCCCTCCGATGATCTTAGCAGCGTGCGGGGTGGTGAATTCGGGGAGCACCTTGTCAGCGAAACCCTCGTGGAAATACTTATCCATCAGGGCAAAAAGGAGCGTGCGATCGAAGTCCTGAAAAAGCTAATTTGGAAATTCCCCCAAAAAAAGGCTTACTTTGCGGCTCAGATTGAAGATTTAAAGAAGTAACGATGTACGCGCTGATTCTGGGCATAATCATATTTCTGGCCGTTTTGCTGGTCCTGATCATTCTGGCCCAAAATTCCAAGGGCGGCGGGCTTAGCAGCCAGTTTGGAGGTTCCGGTGCCAGCAATATCATCGGTGTAAAAAAGACAGGTGACCTGCTTGAAAAGCTCACATGGGCATTTGCTGTCGGAATAATGGTGCTGAGCCTGTCAGCAAGTTTCATTCTCCCAACTTCGAATCAGGGCCCCTCAAACGAGATTCTGGACGAGGCCACCCAGCAAAGCACGCCTGGAGTACCTCCCATGCCACTTCCTTCGGGAGCTGATGAATCAGAGACAACCTCCCCGGCAGACAGTATAGAGTAGCCCAATTGCAGCCGCTCAGGCTTAAGCACGCACCCTGCTGAAATCCGCTATTATGATCCGAAAGGCACGAATGGCCGGAAAGGAGGATTATTCAATGCGGGAAAGGTGTTTTACAAACAACCGCTTCGCGACCGGCATCAGAGTTTCTGAAAACGGAAATTTCATTTTTGAGATAATAAGGTAGGTCGCCGGATTTGGCAGGTCCTTAAACCTGCTGACCAGGTCCAGCTTGATCCGCTCATAGGTATAGAGCGGTTTTTTCCTCACCGACTCGATAAACTCCGTATTAAGGCTTCGCAATTGCTCGTGACTGCCTTCAAAGATACTCACCTGATAGCGGTAAACGTTTGTCTGTTTCTCCGGAGTTTGAGCGATAAACAGGTACCCTTCCCTGGCATAGAGCGGGGTCACCCCCACCGGCGAGATCTCGCATTGTGACTCCACATACTCATAGATCACTGAGCCTTCCTGCAGCGAGCTTTTTATCTGCGGTATAGCGAACTCGATTATTTCTTCAAGTTCGGCCATAATTTCATCGTCCTCGATCATTTTCTTGTATGATAGCTCCAGTTTGCGGAATTCCTCCTGGGATATTTCCCTGGGGAAGGACTCGCGCAAGATCGACTTGTTATCTCTGATAGCAGCCAGATTCCTGTAGTGAAAGACCAGATCGGCCAGGAAAGGGTATAGTTCGCTTTTCCCAAAGGAGTCGCTTACGGTCTTGAGGTAGGCCAAAAGAATGTATTTCTTGTACTCAAAATCGATTAATCCCTGGGTTAACCAATCCCTCGATAACTGATCCATACGCGCAAATGATTAAAGATCCCTCCAACTAAAATAGCATGAAAAAATCGGTCCAGCAGGACCGTTTTGGAATAAAAACGTAAGTAATCCCGGATTTTATCCGGACTGACACCTAAAATTTACAATATCGCACCAATTCTGACAGGCCCCGACTATGTCAGAATTACCGTCCGGATTCTGCCAGGCTGCCACGGGCCGTATCGGGCGGGTGGCAGATTTCTGCAAGAATATGGCCGAAATCTGACATTTTGTAGGAAAATTGTTCTAATCTTGCATCCCGTTTCGGGCTGGCATGAAAGATGTTCGGCCGTGAGACGGAAAACCTAAAATTTGTTCAACCAAAAATTCCATTACGTATATGGCGAAAATCAATTTCAAACCAAACGAAGACAGGGTTCTGGTGGAACCCGCCGAAGCTGAAGAAAAGACCTCTTCAGGCCTTTACATTCCTGACACATCCAAAGAAAAACCCCAGAAGG
>DATBVZ010000133.1:0-10557 GCA_036515095.1 Cyclobacteriaceae bacterium
TAAATTGTACCGAAGCATGATTCCGCTAACAGGAAAATCACCCAATACTTTTATAAAAGAGTATCGATTAAATAGAGCTTTACAATTATTGAATAATCAAGTGCTTAATATTTCTGAAATTGCTTTTGAAACGGGTTTTAATAGCCCTGCGTATTTTACAAGAGCATTTAAAAAGCAATTTGGTTTATTGCCAACTAATTTCACGAGGGGATCGAAGACAAACTGAAGTCGAAAAACGAATTGAATCAATTGTTATTTTCTTTGAGTCAAAAGTGCTATTGTTATAGTTGAAAACACCTCAATTTAGCATAACGAATTTCTGATGGAAATTTAGAAACAATACTCAAAGCAAAACTTAAGATTGTTCAAAATGAAAAATCCAGTTAAAAAGATCAGCCTCCTTCTCCCAGGCTTATTTCTGACAATTGCATTGTCAGCACAAAATACGGAGGAGTTGTCGTTGGTAAAAACAGCGCAAGATGCCGATTTAAAATGGGGTCCTTGTCCTCCATTTATGCCTAATGGCTGCTCAATAGCCGTTTTACACGGTGACCCGGGTAAAAATAATTTAGATGTTTTCTTTAAGGTTGATGCAAATTCAGATATCCCCAACCATTGGCACAATTCGGCAGAACGTATGATACTTATCTCCGGTAAGCTTGAGGTGACTTACAAAGGAGAAAAGCCACAAACTTTAAAAGCAGGATCCTATGCCTACGGGCCATCTAAGAAACCTCATACGGCTAAATGTGGTGATGCGGAACCTTGCATACTTTTTATTGCCTTTGAAGAACCTTTGGATGCGTTTCCAAATAATTAATTGTTTTAGCATCTGACTATTGTACTATAAAAACCATTGCTAAATGGTGATCGTAAGTATCGTTATACCTATAGAGTTCTACTAGAAATTGGAATTAATAAGCCAGTGTCAAGGTAAGTTTATTCTGACGTAGCGATTCATTAGTCACTGGTCATTATTGATTACTGATTACCACTGACTATTGACCAGTGAATGACTTTTGATGACATTTCACGGTTAACATAACACTAATTGTTTCGATTTAAAAATTAAATAATAAAATTATGAAGAACACGATCGAGGACATTTTGGAGTCGGAAATAGAAATACTTGCTTCAAAATTAAGAGGGAAAATAGTGATGCCCTCTGATACTGACTACAACGATTCCAGAAGAGTGTATAATGGAATGATCGATAAGCATCCAAGGCTTATTGTAATGTGTATGGACGTTGCAGATGTTATAGCTTCCGTAAATTTTGGAAGAGAAAATAATTTATTAGTGGCTATCAGAGGTGGTGGACACAATGGTGGCGGCTTAGGTGTTTGTGACGATGGATTGGTAATTGATCTGTCTGGAATTAAATTTGTTCGCGTTGATA
Organism: Cyclobacteriaceae bacterium; assembly: GCA_036515095.1. Taxonomy (GTDB): domain Bacteria; phylum Bacteroidota; class Bacteroidia; order Cytophagales; family Cyclobacteriaceae; genus ZC4RG29. The sequence goes on from DATBVZ010000133.1 coordinate 1,400, forward strand.
CTTCTGATAACACCGTTAGAGTTGGCGGAGGAAACCTGTGGGGCGAAGTTGATCATGCTACACATCCATTTGGGCTTGCAATTCCTGCTGGAATTATTTCTACAACCGGTGTTGGAGGATTAACCCTCGGTGGTGGTGTTGGCCACCTATCACGAAAATATGGACTTACCATAGACAACCTTTTGGAAGCCGATATGGTTTTGGCAGATGGCTCTTTTGTTACGGTAAGTGCCAAACAAAATAGTGATTTGTTTTGGGCCATTCGCGGCGGAGGCGGAAACTTTGGAATTGTAACCTCCTTTAAATTTCAGGCGCATAAGGTAAAAACTGTTTTTGGAGGCCCAACCTTGTGGCCAATTGAAAAAACAGAAGAAATAATGAAATGGTATCAAGACTTCATAAGTAATGCTCCGGATGAATTGAATGGTTTTATTGCAACTTTGATTATTCCGGGAGCGCCATTTCCTGAGCATCTGCATAACAAACAATTCTGTGGAATAGTATGGTGTTATACCGGAGACATGGCTAAAGCAAAAGAAGCCTTCAAGCCGATCCTGGCAATGAATCCTCTATTTGAACATGTTGGCGAAATGCCTTATCCTTCTGTACAGACTTTATTTGATGGATTATTTCCACACGGAATGCAATGGTATTGGCGCGCAGATTTTTTCAATGAATTAGGACCAGAACTAGGAAAACAACATCTAAAATTCGGTTCTAAAATACCAACTCCCCTTTCTCAAATGCATTTATATCCAATTAGTGGTGCAGCAAGTAGAGTTGGCGCGGAAGATACAGCCTGGGCATATCGTGATGCAAACTATTGTGGTGTAATTGTTGGCGTAGATCCAGATCCGGCTAACACCGATAAAATCACAACGTGGTGTAAGGAGTATTGGGAAGCCTTACATCCTTATTCTTCAGGAGGAGCATATTCTAATTTTATGATGGATGAAGGGCAGGAACGTGTCCAGGCAAGTTATAAGCATAACTATAACCGGTTAACTAAAATAAAAAAACAATATGATCCGGATAATCTGTTTAGAGTAAATCAGAATATTAAGCCCAATTAATTCCTGGATGAAAACATTTTTTCTTTTAACCATCGGGTTAAACGAGAACCACATAAAAGAGGAACGAGAGGGAACTTTTAGAAATTTAATTATTACCCATTAACCAAAATAATCAACTGACATTTACAGTTGTAGCAATTGGATATTTCTGCCAGAATTTGGCCTGCCGTCACTTGTGATCAGCTGACACAGGTAGTCATGGTTATGTTGTTACGTATGGGAAATTGAAATGCTGTGGAGCTATATCCGGCTTAGATGCCATTAAGACAAATTCTCGGCGTTTGTAGCGGTGGCGGAGTAACCCAATTGAAGATTCGCCAATCATGTCGGGTAACCGTCGTCTGTTTCTAGCCCACCAGACAGCAATCGGAGTGCTTGTGAAGGCCTATAAAACCAGCTATCTTGGTAGACGCGCGCTGAACCTACGAAAATTGTCGGCAACGACACTTTTCAAGACATGGATCAGAATTTCCTTGATTTATATGATCAAGGGCAAAACCAAATAGCATTGCTAAACAAATCCAATACGTATGAAAAGCCGACACTTTCTCCAATTGGGTGCATGTTTCATCATCCTGAGCATTCTCGAGTCTTGCGGATGCGCCGGCGATTGTCCGGTAGGCTGGCAGCCGCACGCGTTCTCACCGGTGTTTTACGGGCATCGTGACTACGACCATATTGCAACCGATCCGGCAAGTCCTCCGGTCCAATGCCGTGTCTTTTATCCTACTGTGGACGGATCTCCTCCAGATGCACCTTTGCTTGAAGGTTGCTGCAAGTATCCGCTGATTATCCTGATCCATGGTAATTGTCAGGGTGATGAAGCAAACCATTACAAGAAATGGTTCCTGTTGCCGGCGCAACTCGCCAGAAGCGGATATGTCGTCCTCGTCCCGTCCGTGCCGTCCATCAGCAGTATTCCCGATCCGGCGCATCCGGCTATTGCGGTGATGGAGACTCTTCGAACCTGGATCCTCAATGACTGGGAGTTTCATGAGCTTGTCCATCCGAATACCGGAGTGATCGGACATTCGTTCGGTGCACCGATCGGGGCCAGCTTCAGTAAAGCAAACAGTAATGTCAAAGCCTTTGCTTCTCTTTCCGGACAATATGAAGGTGTAAATGATTATCTGACTATGAATAAACCCATCCTTTTCATGAGAGGTCATCCGACATCCGATATTGCCGAGGCTTTCGTCGGATTCAACTGGGCTGGGACACCACAACCGAAACATAGGGCGGAATTCCCGGAAGGGTTTCACTGGGACTACATGCTGGCTGCACAGGTGCAATGCACAAATAGCTTCGGTCGCGGGGATTGCGCGAAAGCACCTCAGATGACTACGGAATTGATCATGATGTTCTTTACGCGATACCTGAGGAGAGGCACTTTGGCTAACACCAGTGTGCCGCTGAGTCTTATTCCGCCGGATATCACCCTGACTACAGAGCAACAGTTCTTTGCAGGAGGGAATTATCTCCAAGCCTTCGATGGCGCCGGCAGCGAATGCAGTGTCAACCTGACATGGGAGACACCTGAGGGCAGCGGGACGATAACCGAACCATAATAGAGTGGGGGACTCATACCGTAAGGCATTGTCGATATTCGTCGGTTTCAAAATCATTGTTGTCCGGGGGAAAAATGAAGTTTGGGTTCAAGGAGCAGAATGCATTCTTCGCTCTAGAGATGTGTCAAGTAAAGTAAGTATAATTTCGAATGGATAGTTTGATGAAGTGTTTTGTCGAGGTTCGGATGCTTGCGCCAAAGTTTCGTCCGACGCCATATCCGCTAACCAGCGGAGACGGCGTCAGCGTTGGAGCACGGATAAAACAGTAGGCAAAGCAAGTGATGAAGTTTATATTACCATTGTAGTCTGAGACTAATGGTAACCTTTCAAGCCCTGAAAGGGCGACCAGATATCAGCATCGGGTGCAGCCCGATGTGCCAACAGCACGACAATTGACACTATCATAAAAGTTTTCAAAGCATTAAAAGCGGAGATTAATTTTAATGTAAAGCTTGAAGACAACTTCGTTAAACTTGCATAGGTAAAGGGCGCTTTCGCGCCGGCACACCCAGGGCGGTTTTAAAGGTTTTTTTGAAGGTGACGCCCATCAGCCATAGAATTTAACATCTGTCCAATTGGATGGGTTGCGGGATATAATCAGAAATTCGCTGAAATTCCTCTGCGTTGCGGATAACTCGGTCGTGAAACTGTAGTCATGGTTATGTTGAAGTCACTAGTTGGATGGGAAATGTAGGCAATGATGTTGCGATATTGGAATGTTGTGTGTTATTCCTGGAGGCACAACAACTTGAAGCATTCTATAAAAAACAGACAATGACAAAACAAATTTTACTTATTGGACTCTTAACCGGATTATTAGGAAATTTGGGTTGTAACAATAGGACAAGTGACAAAACAGTACAGGTTGAGAGCAACCCACACGATATGAAAGTTACAGAAGCGACTTTAAAAGAAATCCTTGATGCATTCAACCGGCATGACCTTGATGCGATAATGGAATATTTCTCCGATGATTGCTCATTTGATTTTCCCAGGGGACCTGAATCCTGGGGACAACGTTTCATCGGCAAAGCACAGGTGCGGGAGGCACTTGCAGGTCGCTTCAAGGGAATTCCTGATGTTCACTATGGTGAAGACCGTCATTGGATTTCATCAGATGGAAATAGGGGATTGTCAGAATGGACCCTTACCGGAACTACAACTTCAGGGCTCCGTGTGAAAGTGAGAGGTTGTGACCTTTGGGAGTTTCGTAATGGCAAAGTTACCCGAAAGGATTCCTTTTGGAAAATAGTTGAGCCAGCAGCGAAATGAGCAGCCTGTCGTGCAACAGCGACATTGGGCAATAAGGCTGCCGAAAATTCTGTGCGGCGATCCATTATTGTTGAGCCCTTCTTTCCAACACACTCCGTACATACGCACAATTACAGAAAAAGCCGGGTCAGAAGGGTTTATCCTGACCAGAAAACAAACTCGAAACGAGAAGTTTAAAGCGCATTTTTCCATGTTTTAGAAGTTCTGACCAAGGTCATATGCCCCGGCTGTCTTGCATCTTTTCCAAAAACTATATAGTTTACTCTATAATTAACTATATAGATTCATCATGGGACGCAGAAAAGAGGAGGACCGGCATACACGCAGCCTTAACAAAACGGCCGGGGGCAGCACCTACATCGTCAGCCTCCCGATCGGGGTTGTCCGGGAACTGGGGTGGAAGGCCAAACAGAAACTCGAGGTAAGACGCTACGGCTCCGGCATCCTGATAAGGGACTGGAGGCCGGACAAGGAGTGAGGAGTATGGTTAAGTAGTCGCCAGCCTGATCCGTATTATCACCCTCTGGAAGAAGGAAGGTTACGCTTCACCTATTCATACCGCAACGACTTCACAGGATTCGACAATGCCGACTTCAGGCTGATTGAAATGATGGTGGCAAGCGTAATCAGCATCAGCAGCAACGGCGGCATGACAAAGATCTCCCAACTCAGCGGGGCACGGAACGAAAAGCTTTCAAGCCACCGCTTCGCAGTATACCATACCACCGGTACGACAATTACATAGGAAAGCAGCAAGATCTTCAGAAAATCTTTCGAGAAAAGCACCAGAATGCGCATGGCCGAAGCGCCCAGCACTTTACGGATACCCACTTCCTTTATACGTTGATTCACGGTAAAGATGGACAGACCGAGCAATCCAAGCCCGGCGACGATTACAGCCAGTACGGTAAATACAGAAAATACTTTACCAAATTGATCGTCGGCACGGTATTGCCGGTCGAAATGGTCGTCGAGAAAGAAATAGTCAAACGTGTTGTTCGGAAACGCCTCCGCATAAGCATTTTTGATGGTAGCCAGCGTCATCGGAAGCTCCTTCGGATTCACATTCACGGAGAAGCATTTCCAATTGTTTGAGGAAGGATAAAAATACAGAATGGGTTCAAAGTTCTCCCGGAGCGAGACCTGATGATAGTTCCGGAGCACACCAATTATCTGGGCCGGAACATTATTGTTGCCCAGTCTGAAAATGATCCTTTCATTGACGGCGTCTTCCGGCTGAGTGAAGCCAAGTTGGTTGCACAGTAATTCATTCACCATCACCTTTACCGGCACATCTTGATCCCCCTCGAAGGTTTTGCTTTCATCACTTTCCGCAAATGCACGTCCGGCCCTGACCTCCAGCGCATACGTTGAAATGTAGTTATTGTCGACGGTCATCCAATAGGCAACAAATCCATCGCCAACATCCTGATTGGCCCGTCTTACCTGGTTCCTTCCCTTCACATCTTCTCCGGGGATGTCAGATGAGGCAGTTACCCCGGAAATTCCGGGAAGGCCGGCCAGTTGGTCTTTGAAAAATTTTGAACGCCCGTCGACTGTCTCATCGTCAAAGACGGCTGGTCCCCTTACAACGAGGATTTGCTCTTTGTCATAACCCAAGTCCTGCGTTCGCATGAAGTTAAGTTGCTCGTAGATTGTCATGCTTCCTGCAATGAGCAGCAGAGCGAGTATGAACTGGAAAGACACGAGGGACCGGCGTAAGGTGATGCCGAAGCGGGACTTGTAAAACTTACCTTTCAGCACCATGGCGGGGTTAAAAGAAGACAACAAAAGGGCGGGATAGGTCCCGACAACGAGGATACCCACAAGAAACACAAAGCAGGCAAACTGCCATTGATTCCAGGCATTTCCCTCACCTGAAAATGGATTGGGTATTGTTACCCCCGCTAATTGTTCGAAGGGTACCCAGGCCATACCAACCATCGCCACCGCGATTACCGCACCCAGGACGTTAATGAGCAAGGCATCAAAAAAGAATTGTAGTACAAGCTGTCGTCGATTTGCACCAGCCACTTTTCTAAGGCCGACCTCTTTGGAACGTTCCAGCGATTTTGCAGTAGAGAGGTTCACGTAATTGATCCACGCGACCAGCAGGATGAAAATGGCCAGGATGGACAGAAAATATACGGTGCGCTCGTTGCCGTTGGCCGACTGCTCAAGAAGCAGATGGGACTTGAGGTGAATATCGGTGATGGGCTGAAGGGTGAAATGCGACTGGAAGTTGTTTTGTTTCTGGATTTCGCCAAGGTACTTTTCGATAAAGGCGGGGAATTCGGCTTCGATCGCTTTCGGGTCGGCGTTCCTACTGAGGAGAACATAATTGTAAAACTCCGGCCATGTCCATGCATCATATCCCCATTTGTCACCGAGCGTGGAAAAGGAAACCAGTACGTCAAACTGAAGGTGTGAGTTTTGAGGAATATCTTTTAAAACCCCTGTCACTTTCAGATTCAATTCAGCGTTCAGATTGAGATCTTTACCTAATCCCGGGTCGTTCCCGAAGTATTTTTTTGCAGTACGCTCGGTGATTACAACCGACCTGGGTTCGCGTAAGGCCGTTTTGGGATCACCTTCCACAAACCTGAACGAGAACATAGTGAGCATGGACGCATCGGCGAGATACATCCGTTCTTCCTTAAACGAAACGGGATTCGAGGGATCACCCAGGTAGGATAATTGCACGCCATTGATAAACAGCGAACTGCGCACCATCCGGCCAAAATCCTCCACTCCGGGAAAGTCGGCTTTCATTGCCGGTCCTACTGCCGGATGGTTCGCTGCCGTTGGCGGTACGGAAGAAAAGCTTCCTGAATAGGATATAGGCACCCTGTATAGCCTGTCGCTATTTTCATGAAAGGTATCGTAGCTGCGCTCGAACCTGACGTATTGATAGATCATAAAACAGGCAGCCAACCCTATGGCAAGGCCCAGTATGTTAATACATGAGAAAACCTTATTGCGAAGAATATTTCGCCAGGCGACCAGGAAGTAATTCTTGAGCATGTTTTCTTTAGATTAGTATAGACGCCATACGTTGATGAATAACAATTTGCCCGACCATCCTCATTCTGTCCGCAACGACTTCACCGGATTTGCCGAACCCGTTCTGATCGTTTGAACACTCACGGTAGCCAGGGAGATAATTAACAGTACAACAGCCGGAACGACAAACATGATCCACCCGATGTCGATGCGGAAAGCGAAGGCGTCAAGCCACCTGTCGACAAGGAAATACACAACCGGCAGGGCGACTAGGTTGGCGATGACCACCAGCCTTACGAAATCCCTTGAGAACAGGGCGACCAAGCTTGAAATCGTGGCACCCAGAACCTTTCTCACGGCGATCTCCTTGATTCGCTGGGAGATCATGAAGGTGGAGAGGCCGAACAGGCCGAGGCCTGCGACGAAAAGAGCAAGTCCGGAGAACAGTCCGAACACTTTTCCGAACTGCTGGTCGGCGGCATACTGGCGGTCGAAGTAGTCGTCGAGGAAGAAGTATTCGAACTGGTTGCCGGGAAACGCTTCTTCGTACCGGTCTTCGATGAATGCAATCGTCTCCGATGCATTGCCCATGTTCATGTTTATTCCAAGGTACTGCCCGAAAAATCCCGCCCGGGAAAAGAAAATAATCGGATCATAATCGCCTCTAAGCGACCGCTGATGATGGTCCCGGGCAATGCCCACAATTTTGCCTATGTAGTCGCTTCCGCCAAACCCGAAATGGATCAATTTGTTTACGGCACCTTCCGTGTGTTCAAACCCGAGCAATCGGGTGGCTTTTTCATTCAACATAATGGGGATAGGTATGCTTCCATCGTAGTTATTCACAGTCTCATCCTCATCGAAATTCTGCCCTGCTGCGATAGCGATGTCATACGTGGGAAAGAACCCCGCGTCAACAAAGAACCAAAAGCACAGGAACTGGTCTTCCCTGCCGTCATCGTAATTCCGTATGAAGTTCGATTGAGAAGGCTGCCGGCCGGGCACTTCGCTGGACGGCGCGACGCTGTGAATGGATGCATTCCGGTCCAGTTCCGTCCTGAATGTCTGCATCCGGACCGAAGTCGTTGAATCGCCTACGCGCAGGGATTTGACAACGAGAATCTCGTCCCTGGCATAGCCCAGCTCGTGGTCCCTCATGAACGATACCTGCCGGAAGACCATAATTGTTCCGGCGATGAGCGCCACCGAAATAATGAATTGCGATCCGACCAGCGTCTTGCGCAGCGCAATGCCTGATCGCGAGCCGGAAAATTTTCCTTTCAATACAGCGGCAATCCGGAATGAGGAGAGGACGAATGCGGGGTACAAACCTGCTGCGAATGGTCCGAAGAGAAAGACGCCTGCCAAACCCGCCCAGAACAGGGGTTCCTTCACGAGCGTAAGTTCAAGAACGGAGGTGCCCATGTTCTTGCCTGCCAGTTGATTGAAATAGGGAAGGCTCATCACAACCAGAACAAATGCCAAACCCGTTGCCAGGAGGTTGACAAAGGAGGACTCGGAGAGGAACTGCAGGATGAGGAGGCGTCTTGATGCTCCCGCAACCTTCCTTACACCGACTTCCCGGGCACGTTCAACGGATTTCGATGTGGAGAGATTAACATAATTGATCCATGCGATAACGAGGATTAGGATGGCGACGATGAGCAGGAAATAGATGGTTCGTTCACTGCTATGAACTTCACGTTCCTTGGTCATTTCAGGAGATCGCAGGTGGATATCCGTCAGGGGTTGCAGGTGGAAGTGTTCCACGAAATTCATCCTGCGCATGTAGTCACCCATGTGCCGTTCCACGAAATCGTCAAACCTGGATTCCACTGTGAGCGGGTCGGTGCCCGGTGTCAGCCGGACGTAGGTATAATATTCGGCCCACTTCCAGTAGCCCTCGGCGCTGAAATCGCTTGTAAATCTTTCGTGAAAAAAGTAGGAGACAAGAATGTCGAATTTGATATGTGAGTTCTCAGGGATGTCTTTGAAGACTCCTGTAACCGTGAAGTTTCTCCGGCCGTCGAGCACCAGCGTTTTTCCGATGGGGTTTTCCCGACCGAAGAACTTTTTTGAAACGGACTCCGCGATCACAACGCCGCTGATATCGGAGAGCGCGTTTTCGGCGTCGCCGTAAACGAACGGGAACGGGAACATGGCCAGGAAGGAGGGGTCTGCACAGTACACGCGCTCTTCGTTGAATACCTTTTCGTTGCCCTGTTCATCCACGTAACTCCAG